>DATIPA010000112.1:0-1705 GCA_035472475.1 Xanthobacteraceae bacterium
CATCAGGTGCGCGAACGACGCGCGCATCAGGGCGACGCGCAGGCGGCCGAGCAATTGCAGCAGCGGCCCGGCGGCGCGCATGATCGGATTGGCATTGGGCGCGACCAGTTCGTCGACGCGCAGCATCGGTCCGGCCGGCGCCGTGGAGGGCGGCTGCAGCGGAGCTGTCGGTGTCGAGACCCACTCCTCCTGCGGCTGGGTGGTGGGCGCGGGCGCATAGCCGGCCCCGTGCGGTGAATAGGCAGACGACGGGTTTGTCGAAACAGGCGTCGGCGAATATGGCGCGCGCGGCGCTGCGCGCGCTGCGTCGACGGACGGCGGATAAGGATCGGGCGCGGTTGGGAGCCTTCCACCCGGATTGGGGCGGATGACCGTTCGCTCCACCCGCCCGAAAGGATTTGCCGGCTTGTCCTTGTCGTTCATTGGCGGTCTTCCAGAATCGCCCACAGGTGCAGTTCAAGTTCGGGCCAGTCGCCCGAGAAGTGCATCCCGATCGATGCCGCCGTGCTGTACTCGGACCAAAGCGGCGATTTGCGATCCATGTAGAAGTACACGTGATCGGTGATGGCCCGGATATGCAGCGGCGGCGTCGGCAGGTGCACCAGCGGCACGCCCGGCAGGTTGGCGTGCACGATCTCGTTCATCTTCGTGTTGGGCCCGACCTTGAACAGGTGCGGAAAGTCGTTCTGGATTTCGACCAGTGGACGTCGGGCCGCAACTTCGAGGACCAGCGTTGCATTGCGGAACAGCGAGCGGTCGCGTATCGGCGACGAAAACGCGTTGGGCCGCAACTGGATGATTTCGAGCCGGATCGCGCGTCGGCCAAGCTGCGCGCTCAGGAAATCCTGCAGGTCGCGCATCACGGGCGCGAAAACGTTTTCCAGGTCGTCTTGATCGTACTGCGGATAGTTGCGCGCCCGCCGCTCGGCGGTCGCGAAGGTGGCGAGTTCGCCTACGATCCTCAAGAATTCCTCGAACAGGCGCTCGGGATGGACGTAGCTGGAGTTCCGGAAGTGCCTGAGCACCGCGATGTGCCGATTCAGCAATTGCAGCACCAGATACTCGACGCTCTGCAGTCCGCCGCCCGCGGTCGGATCCGCCGCATAGCGCGCAAGCTCGTCCAGCTTGTTGTCGATCCAGCCGATCGCGCGATCGATCGATCCCTCGACAACAGGATAGGCGTGACACACGAGCACCGGGGGAACGTACTTTTCGTCGAAGACGATGGTCTTGTCCCGCACTTCGGTGATTCTGGCGATGCCAAGACCGACATAGCCGGGCTTGGCGGTCTTGCGCAGCTCGAAGCCGAGGCGTGGAAAGGCAAGATCGATTTCCTCCTCGACGCGCAACTCGGAAGATGAATCGATGAAGGTTTCGGCGCCGTTGATATAGCGTGCCGCGCTCTGCGCCTCGCGGCCATCCGTTTCGCGCGTATTGGCGGCGGCCATCGGCATCGAGAGCCAGACGATCTGGCCGGCCGCCGCCTCCGGCACGGCGATCCCGGGAGGCAGCGGACTGTCGGCGGGGATGCTGAAAGGCGTGCCGTCCGGCATGGTGCCGGCGGCGCGGCGCAGCGCGAATATGCTCTGCTGCGCCAGATCGCGATCGATCTCGAGCTCGGAAAAGCCCCACGGGTACGGCGTCGAGACTCGCACCCGGGATTCGAGCAGGTGCTCGTGATAGCGATCATTCTGCTGCAAATGAT
>DATIPA010000113.1:0-4067 GCA_035472475.1 Xanthobacteraceae bacterium
CGGCGCCCGCTCCGACGCGCTGCGCGGCAAGAGCTGCAACCGGTTCGCGTTTCACTGTGACATCCCCAACACCGTGATGGTCAACGCCGTCGGCACCGCGCTGATGGCGCAGAACATGGTCAAGGGCAAAAAGTTCTTCACGCTGACGGCCGACTACATTTTCGGCCACGACCTGCTCAAGGCCGCGAAGGCATTTTTCGCGGCCCACGACGCCAACCTGATCGGCGACGAGCTGATTGCAACCGACGTCACCGACTTCAGCCCGTACTTGCTCAAGGTACGGCAAGCGAGCCCCGACGTGCTGTGCTGCAACCTCGCCGGCAATCAGGTCACCAATCTGGTCAAGCAATATTCCGAGTTCGGCCTGCCCTACCCGCTGGTCGGCTTCAATCTCAACACCGCCGATGCGTGGGCGGCGGGCCCCGGCAACCTGACCGGCACCTGGCCGACCGTCTGGTATCACACCCTCGATACGCCGGCCTCGCAGGCTTTCGTCGCCACGTTCAGCAAGAAGAACGGCAAGCCGCCGGAGAACCATGCGTGGATCGAGTACATCTCGCTGAAACTGCTGGCGCAGGCGATGAACGACGCAAAGACGACCGACAGCGACGCGCTGATCGGCTACTTCGAAAAAGAGACGCAGTTCGACATCTTGAAGGCGCGCAAGGCCTACTTCCGCTCCTGGGATCACCAGCTGGTGCAGGAGGCCTATCCGTTCACGGTCAAGACCAAGGCCGAGATGAAGGACCAGTGGGACTTGCTCAAACTCGGGCCCGCCGTTCCGGCCGCGAATGCGCCGCTCGAGTCGATCTATCCGACCAAGGAGCAGAACCCCTGCACCATGTAGGCGGCGGCGAGTCGGCGTGCGCTAGTGGTCCGAGTCTAAATCTTGGTCCTCCTCACCCGGATCGCTTCGCGATCCGACCTCTCCCCGCCGGGGAGAGGTGGCCGTGGGGCATGGCAGTGCCACAGGTTCACCTCTCCCTGCCGCGGAGAGGTGGCCGTGGGGCATGGCAGCGCCACAGGTTCACCTCTCCCTGCCGCGGAGAGGTGGCCGTGGGGCATGGCAGTGCCACAAGTTCACCTCTCCCCGGCGGGGAGAGGTCGATTTCGAGCGCAGCGAGAAATCGGGTGAGGGGGTGCCAACTGCGAGGCTTGCTTCAAAATGAGCGAGAACCGCTTTAGTGCGGCGCCGGTGACAAGCGGCCGGCGTCGGTTTGATCAGGAGCTTGCGATCGAAACGCGGCACCGGCAGCAATAAATGCAATTCGTGTACTTGCTGGAACAGGTGATCAACGGCCTCGTGCTCGGAGGCTATTACCTGCTGATCGCGCTCGGCCTGTCGCTGATCTTCAGCGTCGGCGGCGTGGTCAACCTGGCGCACGGCGCGTTCTACGCGCTCGGCGCCTATGCGTCGGTCGTACTCACCCGATACTTCGGCTTCGGTCCCGCCGTTGTCGTCTCGCCGGTCGCGGTCGGGCTGCTGGGCATCCTGTTCGAACGCCTGCTGTTGCGCCGGTTCTATACCGCGGATCCAATCCTGACGCTGCTGGTCACGTTCGCGCTGGCGATGATCGTCGAGCAGACGATCCGCATCGTCTGGGGCTCCGCGCCGCTGTCGCAGACGCTGCCGCAAGAGCTAAAGGGCTCGATCATCGTCGGCAACTTCCTGTTCTCGCGCTACCGGCTGATCCTGCTGGCGATCGTGGTGCTGGTGCTCGCCGGCGTCTGGCTGCTGCTGCACAAGACTCCCTTCGGGCGCGTGGTGCGCGCCGGCATCCAGCGGCCCGACATGGTGGCGGCGCTGGGGATCAGGCTTGAGCCCTATCTGACCGTGATCGTGGCGCTCGGCGTCGGCATGGCAGCGATGGCGGGCGCGCTGTTTGCCCCGATCACGATCGTGCAGCCGGCGATGGGGTCGGACATCATCATCGTTGCCTTCGTGGTGGTGGTGATCGGCGGGCTGGGCAGCTTCTGGGGCGTCGTACTGGCGGCGTTCCTGGTCGGAGTCGTGCGCGGCATCACGATTCACTTCGTTCCGGCCGCCGGCGAAGCCTCGATCTATGTGCTGATGTTCCTGGTGCTGCTGCTGCGCCCGCGCGGCCTGCTCGGCGAGCGCATCGAGAAGTTCGAATGATGACCTTTTCGCCGCATGCAAAATATCGCGTGCTGCTGGCGGCGGCGGTGGCGCTCATCGTTCTCCCGATCTGCATGAGCCTGCTCGGTCTGACGGTGAATACGGCCTCGATGGCGGTGAGCCTTGCGATCGCCGCGATGGGGCTCAACCTGCTGGTTGGCTACACCGGCCTCACATCGTTCGGGCATAGCGCCTGGTTCGGGATCGGCGGCTTCGCGGCGGCGCTCGTGCAGAAGCACTGGCTGCATGGCGAGATCATCGCACCGATCGTTCTGTCGATGATCTTCGTTGCGGTGCTGTCGGCAATCATCGGCGCGCTGATTCTGCGGCGCCGCGGCGTCTATTTCTCATTGCTGACGCTCGCGCTCGCGGCGCTTGCCCACACGATTGCGTTCCGCTGGACCGACGTGACCGGCGGCGAAAACGGGCTCGGCGGGCTTGCGCGCGGCACGCTTGGGCCGGTCGATCTCGACAACTCGACCTATTACTACGCCTTCGTGGCGGTGATAGGCCTTGGCGTTCTTTATGCCCTGCAGCGGGTCACGCGCTCGCCGTTCGGCCACGTGCTGGTGGCGATCCGCGAGAACCAGCTGCGCGCCACGTTCCAAGGCTACGCGGTCGATCGCTACAAGCTTTCAGCGTTCGTCCTCTCCGCGATGGTGACCGGACTGGGCGGCGCACTCACCGCGTTCCAGAACTATTTCATTTCGGCCGACGCGACCTCGATCGAACTCTCCGGCGAGCTGCTGGCCATGGTGGTGATCGGCGGGATGCACCACATTCTCGGCCCGGCGCTCGGCGCCCTGTTTTTCATCCTGTTCCGCGAATTGTTCTCGATCTGGACGGGCGACTGGCTGCTGTGGTTCGGCCTCGCCTTTCTGGGGTTCATCCTCTATTCGCCGAGCGGCCTCGTCGGCATCTGGGGGAAGCTCGCCGGCCGCTGGCGGGTGCTGCCGGAGGAAGCCGCGGCGATGAGCAAGCGCAAAATTTACGAGGGCCTGCCGCTGCCGGCGTTTTTGCAGCCGGAGGCGGCGCAGGGCGTGGTGCTCGCCGTCGACAACGTGTCCAAAAACTTCGGCGGCATCCGCGCCGTTACCGATGCCGCGCTGACGGTCAGTGCCGGCGAGATCCATGCGCTGATCGGGCCGAACGGCGCCGGCAAGACAACGCTGTTCAACCTGGTGTCGCGGCTCCATGCCCCCGACAAAGGCGCGATCCGCCTGAACGGCCGCGACGTGTCCGGCGTGCCGGCGCATCGCATCTGCCGGCAGGGTCTCGCGCGCTCGTTCCAGATCACCAGCCTGTTCCAGAATCTCAGCGTCTACGAGAACCTGCGGCTGTCGGTGCAGGCAACCCACGCCGGTGCGTTCAGTGCGTGGCGCGATATCGACACCGACGCCGCGGTGCACGCCGAGACCGCCGACCTGATCAAGTTTCTCGGCTTGGAAGGGATCGAGAGCATCCCGAGCGGCGAACTCTCCTACGGCGGGCAGCGGCTGGTCGACCTCGGCGTTGCGCTCGGGTCCAAGCCGCAGATCCTGCTGCTGGACGAGCCGCTGGCCGGCCTCGCCGCGGCCGAACGCGAGCGCGTCGCCAATCTGGTGAAGAACATCGCCGCCAGTATTCCGGTGCTGATCGTCGAGCACGACATCGACCGCGTGCTCGGGTTCGCGCACCGGGTCACGGTCATGAACCAAGGCGCGGTGATCCTGACCGGCACGCCCGCGCAGGTGCGCAATGACGCCCGCGTGCAGGAAATCTACACCGGCGCCGGCACCCAGGCCGTCACCGGCCCAGCCGCGCGCGCGACCGAAGGCAAGCCGCTGCTCGCCGTCGAGCGCGTCAACACGTTCTACGGCAAGAGCCACGTCATCAACGATGCCACCCTCGACGTGCGGGACGGCGAGATCGTCGCGCTGCTCGGGCGCAA
>DATIPA010000114.1:0-30453 GCA_035472475.1 Xanthobacteraceae bacterium
GTGGCCGCCGATGAGGCCAGAGCCCGAAAAGCTGAAGTCGAGATAGCCCAACACGCGACCACGCGTCAGGTCGCGAGCCCAGGCTTCGAACGCGTCCAGATGCCCGGCCGCGTAGACGCCGGCAATCACGGCGCCGATCGAGGTGCCGGTCACCACGTCCGGCCGGATGCCATTGGCCAGTAGCGTTCGCAACACACCGATATGGGCAAATCCGCGCGCCGCGCCGCAGCCGAGCGCAAGCCCGATTGTCAGGCGCTTGGCTTGCGGCTCGCCGGTCTGGTTGGGCGCCGACCGATCATCGTCCGAATGGTTTCGCCTGACGAATTCCAACACGCCGGGCCTCGTGTTCGCGACTCACTTGCCCCATGTTGGGGCTCCAAAAGCACCCCAAAATGACGGTACTGCGACAGGGCGGGCCCCTGTCAACGCGTCCACAGTGCGATCGTTGCAGCCGGTTTGGGCCGATTCATCGGCTTGAATTTGCCGCGATTTCCCTCGAAAAGGGCCTGTCATGAAGCGAACGGGGGGCCTCTGGCTGGTTCTGCTTGCAATGGCGCTGGCCGGGTTTGGGCCGGCGCCAGCGCGAGCCCAATTTCAGGGCGGCTCCGGCTTCGCACCTGCCCAACAACAATTCGCGCCGGCAACCGGCCCGTCCTCGGCTCCGCCAGCTGGCCCCGGCACCTCCCCTACGATGCGCTCGCCGCCGTCCGGAACGGTGCCGCAGGTCCAATCGGGGCAGGCTGCGCTCATCGTCAATGCGCGCTTCGGACGTGATTTTCCGCAGCCGATCACCAGTGGTCTGATCTGGCGCGTTTATCCGGCCAAACCGGACCCGTCTCGCCCCTTCGTTCCGATCAAGGAGGAGCGCGCCGCCGCGCCCGTATTTGTGCTGCCGCCCGGCGACTATGTCGTGCATGTCTCGTTCGGGCTCGTGAGCGCGGCGAGGCCGGTCAGTCTGCATACCGAAACGACGCGCGAAGTATTCGATTTGCCGGCGGGCGGGATCAGGCTTGAAGGGCGGGTCGGCGACGCCCGAATTCCCTCCGGGCAGATCACTTTCGATGTATACCCGGGCAGCCAATTCGATGTCGGCGATCGCAAGCCGATCGCCGAGGGCGTGATGACGGGCGACGTGGTGATAGTGCCGGAGGGGACCTACAACATCGTCTCCAACTACGGCGACAGCAACGCGCAGGTGCGCTCAGATCTCAGGGTGCAAGTCGGCAAGCTCACCGACGCAGTCATCAACCACCACGCCGCCGTCATGGTGCTCAAGCTCGTAAACGAGCGCGGCGGGGAAGCGCTCGCCAACACCGAATGGTCGGTACTCACGCCGGGCGGCGACGTCGTCAAGGAATCGATCGGCGCGTTCCCGAAGGTGATCCTCGCCGAGGGCGAATATCGCGCCATCGCCCGCAACGAGGGGCGCACCTACGAGCGCGCGTTCAGGGTCACCACCGGCATCGACGGCGAAATCGAAGTGATGGCGCGCTAGCGCGGGTCATGCCGCCTGCTTCATCCGCCGCACGTCGGGCGGCACCGCTTCATCCACCAATGCAGCGAGTCCGGCATCGAGTGACATCACACTCTGCTTGTCGCTGCCAAGGCGCCGGATCGAGACCGCGCGCTCGGCCGCTTCCTTCTTGCCGACGACAAGCAGCACCGGCACCTTGGCAAGCGAGTGTTCGCGTACCTTGTAGTTGATTTTCTCGTTACGCAGGTCGGTCTCGACCCGCAGGCCGTGCCGCTGCGCCGCCGCCGCAACCTCGTGCGCGTAGCCGTCCGCGTCGGACGTGATGGTCGCGACCACGGCCTGCACCGGTGCGAGCCAGAGCGGGAAATGCCCCGCATAATGTTCGATCAAAATCCCGGTGAACCGCTCGAGTGAACCGAACATCGCGCGGTGCAACATCACCGGCGTCACTTTGTTCGAATGCTCATCGATATAAAACGCGCCCAATCGGCCCGGCATGTTGAGATCGACCTGGACGGTCCCGCACTGCCAGTCGCGCCCGATGGCATCGCGCAGGACGTATTCGAGCTTGGGCCCATAGAACGCGCCTTCGCCCTTGTTGAGCGTCCACGGCCGGCCGGACGCCTTGAGCGCCTGCATCAGCGCGGCTTCCGCCTTGTCCCACATCGCATCATCGCCGATGCGCTTGTCCGGCCGATCGGAGAACTTGATGTGCACATCCGCGAAACCAAAGTCCTCGTAGATCGACAGGATGAGGTTGTTGATCTTGAGTGACTCCTCGGCGATCTGACCCTCGGTAATGAAGACGTGGGCATCGTCCTGGGTAAACGCGCGCACGCGCATCAGGCCGTGCAGGGCTCCCGACGGTTCAAAGCGATGCACTTTGCCGAACTCGGCGATCTTCAACGGCAGGTCGCGGTAGGACTTTAGGCCGTTCTTGAAGATCTGGATGTGACCCGGACAGTTCATTGGCTTGATCGCGAAGACGCGATCATCGTCGTCCCGCTTCTGGGTGAGAAACATCATGTCGCGATAGGCCTGCATGTGGCCGGTCGTGACCCACAGTTGCGAGTCCATCAGCTGCGGCGAGTTCACTTCGATATAGCCATCGGCCGCCTGACGGCGGCGGATGTACTGCTCGAGGCCCTGGAACAACGTCCAGCCGCGCGCGTGCCAGAACACCGCGCCGGGCGCTTCTTCCTGGAAGTGGAACAGATCCATTTCGCGACCGAGCCGCCGGTGGTCGCGCTTCTCCGCTTCCTCGATCTGCTTGAGGTAGGCGTCGAGCTCGTCCTGCTTGGCGAACGCGGTTCCGTAGATGCGCGAGAGCATTTCGCGATTGGAATCGCCGCGCCAATACGCGCCGGCAACCTTGGTCAATTTGAACGCGTTGCCGACCTTGCCGGTCGAGGTCATGTGCGGACCCCGGCAAAGATCAAACCAATCGCCCTGCCGGTAGATCTTGATGTCCTGATCGGCCGGGATCGCATCTACCAGTTCGACTTTGAACTGCTCTCCCATGTCGTGGAACGCACGCTTGGCCTTGTCGCGCGACCAGACCTCCTTGGTGAAGGGTTTGTCGCGCGCAATGATCTCGCGCATCTTCTGCTCGATCGCCGGCAAGTCTTCGGGAGTGAACGGCTGATTGCGGAAGAAATCGTAGTAGAAGCCGTTTTCGATTACCGGCCCGATGGTGACCTGGGTGCCCGGCCACAAGGATTGCACTGCCTCGGCCAGAACGTGCGCAGCGTCATGGCGAATCAGCTCGAGCGCACGCGGATCCTCGCGCGTCAGAAATTCGATCTTTGCGTCGTGCTCGATTGGGTCGCCGAGGTCGGCGACGCGGCCGTCGAGCGCCATTGCGACCGTGCGCTTGGCGAGCGAGGGCGAGATGCCCTTGGCCACATCGAAGCCGGTGCTGCCGTTGGGATAATCACGGCGCGCGCCGTCCGGAAAGGTCAGGGCGACCATGGCCTGCTCCTTATGCTCACTCGCTGCCTACGAATGCAGGTAAGCGTGGTTCAGCCGCCGGTTGGGCGACAGGCGCTCCGTTAAAGGATGGCGGCAAAACTTGCAACCTTGTAGACTTCCGGCACCAACGCCTGGTTGAACATCCCGAATGGCGGGTTTGCGCACGCTTCTGCCGTTACTGGCCGTGTTTGCCTGTTGCTCGGCCGACGCGGCGCCGCGGGCTGCGGCTTCGCGCCCGGCGCGCGAGCCGGAGATCCTTGCCAAGATCATGCGACACCCGCTGATCTTCTTTGTCGCGAAGGGCGAGCCGAACGCTTGCGGACCGCATTGCAGTGAATGGATTGCAGCGGAAGGAAATATCGATACCGATGCCGCCAAGCGTTTCCGCGAGTTCCTGGATCAGCCCGCGCGCCGAACTTTGCCGGTGTTCTTCAATTCGCTTGGCGGCAGCACCAACCAGGCGGCAATCATCGGGCGGCTCTTGCGTCAGTATCGGATGACGGCTGGTGTTGCCCGCACCATACCGCAGGGCTGCCGCGCCGCCCTTTCGATGGACGACGCCTGCCGCCGCATCGCGCAGTCAACATCGGAGCACAAAGCGCGCCTCGTAACTTCCGGTGCGCGCTGCGCCTCGGGCTGCGTCTATGCAATTCTGGGGGCGTCGGTGCGACGGGTGGATCGGGCGGCCGAACTTGGTATTCATTCGGTACGATATCTGTGGGTGTCGCGCGGTCCGGCAACAAGCACGCCGCCGCCGACCGAGGTGGCGCACGAACGGTTGCGGAACTACGCGGTTGAGATGGGGACCGATCCAGGCCTTATCGACGCCGCCGCAAAAGTCAGCGCCGATCGCATCCATTGGATGACCCGCGCAGAGATCGATCGCTTCGGGATCGAAACTCGCAGTTTCTACGAAACGCGCTGGACGCCGTTGCAGGAGACGTCGGTAACCTATTCGATTGCAAAATCCTGGACGCAGGCAGGCGAAGGCGGCGGCGACTTCCGCACGGGCGTGATCCGACTTCGATGCTCCGTTACGGCGTCCAAGTACTTACTGACGTATCGCAACGAGTTGCCGCTGTTTCAGTCCGGCGAGCGCATGAGAATCCGGCTGGAGAGCGGCGGCGACACTCTCCAGCTCCGACCTGGGATGATGGCCGAGACCGGCAGCGGCATGTTCTTCATAACGGTTGATCGCGAGACGATGCAGAAAGTCGCGGCGGGGTCCAGGTTGGGCGTTACCGAAATCCAAGGATGGGCTGTGTCGCGAACCTTCGAACTCTCGACGGCCGGCCTGGCGGACGCGCTCGGCCAGTTGCAGAAGCGGTGCGACAAGCGCGAGGAAACCGGGACGGCCGCGGTGGCGCCAACGCGTTGATCCCAGGCCTGCACGCGGTCGCCTCGTCGGGACGGCCCGACGCTGCTGCGGCGTCATGGAACCACGCGCTCCCTGCGTGGTTAACCAAAGGTTGACGAAGTTGGCCCGCGCGATTGCGCAATGTGTGGCCCAAGCGCAAGATCGCGGTGTATCGGGTGGCGGGGGAAATTCGTGAAAACGCGTGGATTATTGGTGGCGGCTGTCGGCGCGCTCGGCATTGTTGCAGTGCACACGCCTGCGCACGCCAATTCCAATGTCGAGGCTTCGCTCCCGCGCTTCGCACCCCTGGTGTTCTACGTCGCCCGGGCCACCGGCGGCTGCGGCGAGGGCTGCGACGAATGGATCGCAGCCGAAGGCGGTTTTGACCTCGGCTCGGCGGACCGATTGCGGGCTTTCCTGCGGAAGTTTCCCGGACGCACGCCGCCGATCTATTTCCAGTCGCCTGGCGGTATCCAAGAGGAGGCCATTGCAATTGGCCGCCTGATGCATGAGCGCGGCATGACCGCCGGAGTGGCGCGCACGTTGCCGTTTGGCTGTGCGCCGGGCAAGGAAAGCGGTGAGCGTTGCCTGGCCTTGAAGCGATCCGGTCAGCCGGTCGCGGCCGAGCTCCGCAGCACCGGAGCGAGCTGCAGTTCCGCCTGCGTCTACGCGCTGCTCGGCGCGCGGACTCGTTTCGTCCCGCCCGACGCGCGCCTCGGTGTCCACGCCAGCCGGCGGGTCCACGTCTATCCGGACGGACGGGTCACCCGGACCGGCGCCGACGACGGGCGGCTCGCGGAGGCCACCAGCGAGCTCAAGGACTATGTGCAGGAGATGGGGGTCGATGTCGCCTTGATCGACACGGCCTTCAAGATCAAGTTCAGCGATGCCTATTTCCTCAGCCGCAATGAAATCGTTCATTTCGGCATCGACACACGGGCGTTCCAGGAAACGCGTTGGGCGGTATTGGACGCGGCCTCGCGCCGGCCATCCGCGTTCAAGCTCGTGGTTGAAACGCGTGGCGGCAAGGACGTGGCGACGAGCCTTGTTCAGCTGGCTTGTACGGCTCATGGCGAGGTCAGGATCGGCTACGTCCGGCCCGTTGAAGCTAACGAAATTGCTCCCGCGGTCGTGCGGGTGCTTGGCGGTGATCACCGCGCAACTTTTGCCCGGCCGGGCCCCATGGTGCGCATAAGCGCTTTGGACAGTGCGGCGTTGTTCGAGCCACGCGCGGCGTTGGCTCCGATCGATTTTCTCGAAGCCGCGGCCGCCGCAGGCAGCTTGACGATCACGGAGGCATCGCTGCAGCCGGACTCGCCGCGTGCGATCACGCTATCAACGGCCGGGCTCCCGGAAGTTATCGCGGTCCTGCGGAAGTCCTGCGGTCAGCAATCTCTGGCGTCGGCGCATTGACGCCCCGCCAGCGCGCGTAGCGCCACGGCAGGTACCAGCGGGCTCTCGCCGGCAAGGCATCAGGCACCAGGTCGAGCCCCGACGTGCCGAGCGGGTGGCAGCGGCAGAGGCGGCCTACCGTCATCCATCCGCCGGCCCACAGCCCAAAGCGATCAAGCGCGGCGTCGCAGTATTGGGAGCAGGTCGGCACATGCCTGCAATGGATGCCTATGAGCGGCGAAAACGTTGATCGGTATAAAAATACCATGCCGCGCCCGATCCGACGTGGAATGCCGCTCAAATACCGACGCAATCCGTGCGATGTCATCGCTTCGACGCGTGCTGCGAACCTGTCTTGTTAGTCGCTCGTAACCGGCATGGTCTGCCGCTTCGGTGTCCCTCCAACGGCCGGCCGGACGCAAAAAAAGGTTCCGTTACGGCACGGCTGTCGCGCGCTTCGCTTCGATTTGATCGATCGCCGAGACCACCGCGTCAAACGTCAACATGGTGGAGGCGTGCCGCGCTTTGTAGTCGCGCACCGGTTCTAGGACCGCGATATCGGCCCACTTGCCGCCGGGGGGGCTGCCATTTTCCTTGAGCATCTTGCGTACGGTATCCCGCAGTGCGCGCAGTTCGGGTGCTTTTGCGCCAATTACGTTGCGGGCCATGATCGAGGACGAGGCCTGACCGAGGGCGCACGCTTTGACCTCGTGGGCAAATTCTGTGACCGTGTCGCCATCCATCTGCAAGTCGACGGTGACGGTTGACCCGCAGAGCTTGGAGTGGGCCGTAGCACTCGCGCCAGGTACCGGCAGCCGCCCGAGGCGAGGAATATTCCCCGCAAGTTCGAGGATGCGTTTGTTGTAGACCTCATTCAACATGACGCCGATAACCTTATTCCATAAAATCCATTCAGGGCATGCATGACACTGTGATCATTGTGCCAATTGCCCAATGGACTATATAAGATCGGTCAGTGCGGGGCGGAACCGCGCTAGCAGCCGGGTAAAGCAGGGTTGCGAAAGATCGGGTCAACGATCCCGTGAGCCCGATGATCCTGCCGAAGCCGGGAGCAAAATATGGGATGACGGCGTCCGATCTTCCCTGCGGTGCGATGCATTCGAAGCTTCGGCCGTGGGCGCCTTTGCGACGCTCGACCCGGTGACACTCCCGGAGCCGCATAGCGGCACCGGTCGAACGGAGCGAATGTCGATGGATGCCATTTTCAAGAAGCGCAATACGTTGCCGTCCGATGCACGTGCCGGCCTGATCCGTCCGTCGCGCGAAGAGGCGGAGGCAGCGGTGCGTACGCTGATCGCTTTCGCGGGCGACGACCCCGAACGCGAAGGGCTGATTGACACCCCCAAGCGCGTCGTGGCGGCTTACGAGGAGCTCTACAGCGGTTACCGCGAAAGCGCGGAAGATGTTCTTGACCGCACCTTCTCGGAAACTGGCGGGTACGATGACCTCGTATTGGTGCGCGATATCCCGTTCCATTCCCACTGCGAGCATCACATGATGCCGTTCTTCGGCACGGCGCATATCGCCTACCTGCCGATCGAGCGTGTGGTCGGGCTATCGAAGCTGGCGCGGCTAATCGACGTGTTCTCGCTGCGGCTACAGACCCAGGAGCATCTCAACTCGCAGATTGCCGCTTCGATCGAGACGGTCCTCAAGCCGCGGGGCGTTGCAGTGATGCTGCAGGCCGAGCATACCTGCATGTCCTGGCGGGGTGTTGCCAAGGTCGGCGCACAGACCATAACGACCCAGTTTCTTGGTATTTTCCGCGATGATCCGCAGGTCCAGGCGCGCTTCTTGAGTTTGGTGCGCGACGCGCAGCGATGACGCGCGCCCCATCCGCCCCATCCGCAAAGCCACTTCGGTTCGCCGCTCGTCTATCCGATAACGAGGTAGAAGAGGGGCGCGTTTTTGCGCCGAAGTTCGATCGCGACGGGTTGATTACTTGTGTGGTGACCGACGCTGGGACCGGCGACATTCTCATGTTGGCGCATATGAACGACGAAGCGCTCGCGCGCACGATCGAAAGTGCCGAGGCTTGGTTTTTCAGCCGCTCGCGGCAAGCGCTGTGGCGCAAAGGCGAGAGCTCTGGTCACACCCTGCGGGTCGTCGAAATGCGGGTCGATTGTGATCAGGACGCGCTTTGGATCCGGGTCGAGCAACAGGGCTCAGGCGCCTGTCATACCGGGCGCCGCAGCTGCTTTTATCGGACGCTACCGCTAAAGGGGTCTGCCGGTCCGGGAATGAAGCTCGAATTTCGCGATGCTGAACGCGTTTTCGACCCGGGGCGGGTTTACGGAAAACGCAACACCAATTCCTGACCTTCAGGCGACGCGCGCGCGCGACGCCTTGGCCCGCGCCAGCACACGTTGTGCGCGCTTGAGGTGCGGCATGTCGTACATGACGCCGTCGATCCCGACGACACCCACGCCAGGCGTCGCGGCGAAAGCCGCCACGATCGCAGCGGCCTCTGCAACGGCCTTTGCGGTCGGGGTGAACACTTCGTTGATGACCGCCACCTGCGCGGGGTGAATCGCCATCTTGCCGGTGAAGCCGTCACGGCACGCCTCCTCGGTCTCGCGCCGCAGCCCGGCCTCGTTGCGAAAGTCGACGTACACCGTGTCGATGGGCTCAACCCGCGCGGCGACTGCTCCGGCCAGGCATAGCGTCCGCGCCAGCCGATAGGGCTCAAGAAATTGACCCGTTGCATCGCGATTGGCGGCTGCGCCGAGGTCGGCTGAAAGGTCCTCGGCACCCCATGTCAATCCAACCAACCGCGCACTCGATCCCGCATAGGTGCCGAGGCGAAACAGGGCCGCGGCGGTTTCGGTCGCAATTGCGATCATTCCGATGTGGCCGTCTGCTAGGCCGTGGATAGCCTCGCGCGCTGTCAGCTTGGCGGCGAGATGAATCACGCTCGCCGCCCCCTCTGATTTAGGCAGGAGAACGGCATCCGGCGCCGCGGGTACGACGGCGTCGAGGTCAGCATCGGTGAGTCCACTCGAGAGACTGTTGACGCGAATGATCAGCCGGGGCCGTTGGGCCGAGCGGCCGGCTTGCGCCAGAAAGCGCGCCGCACGTTCGCGGGCCAGCGGCTTGTTGTCGGGCGCGACCGAGTCTTCAAGGTCAATGATGACCGCATCGGTGCCGCTTGCGAACGCCTTGTCGAGCTTACGATCGCTGTCGGCGGGAGCGAACAGCAGCGAGCGCATCACCTGGGTCGCATGCGCATGAAGGCCTGGCGGCGGCACTCGGCGACCAGCTTGTCGTGTTGGTTGTAAGCGCGGTGGTGGAATTCGACGATGCCGGCGCCGGGTCGCGATTTGGATTCCCGTTTCGCGATGACTTCGGTGGTCGCGTGCACGGTGTCGCCTTCAAACAGCGGGTGCGGAAACTTGACCTCTGTCATGCCGAGGTTCGCGATCGTGGTGCCGACGGTGAGATCGGAAACCGACATCCCGATCATCAAACCGAGGGTGAACAGCGAGTTCATGAGCGGCTGGCCCCATTCGGTTTCCTGCTCGCAGAAATGTCGATCGATGTGCAAGGGCTGTGGATTGAGCGTCATGTTGGAGAACAACATGTTGTCCATTTGGGTGACAGTCCGGGTATAACGATGCTCGACCAGCTCGCCGACCACAAAATCCTCGAAATAAAGTCCGCCGCGCTTGTGCCGGACCGCGGTTGCCTGGGGCATGGGACCCTCCTAAAAGGACTTGATCACGTGGGCTGGCTCTCCGTTAGCACAAAGGCGCCCCGCAGTCGCGCTTCCGCGGGGCGCACAACAGACAGACTTCCTCATTGGCCTTGCCAGCGCGGCTGTTAACCGCGTGCAATCGCTGGCCGCAGTGCAAGAAAAGCTGTTATTCGCTTGGCCTTGCTCGGCGACCGCGCGACGCGACGGCACACGGTAGCGTGGCGGCGAGCGCCGCTCACTTAACAAGCTTGCGGCCGGTAATACGCTCCAGATTCTTGTAGTAGATCTTGTCGCGCGTTGTGCGATCGAGCTCAAGCTCCTCGAAGATACGCAGCGTCTCGCGCGGATACAGGGTGCCGCCCTCCGGATCGAACGGACAGTCCGATGCAAACACAATTTTGTCGCCCGGGAAGAACTCCAGCCCGCACCTGGTTGCCGGCGCCGCTCCGAACACTGCGGTGTCCGCGTAAAAATCCTGCTTGAAATAGTCGAGTGGCCGCTTCTTCAAGCTTTTGCGCAAAGCGACATAGTCCTCATCGGTAGTGCGCGAGCCGAGCACGTCCCATCCCGGACCGATACGGCCTTCGAGCATCGGGACGATAGCACCAAAATGGTGGGTGATGATTTTCAGGTTGGGATGGTTGTCGATGATCTTTGAGAACACCAGCCGCGCCATGGCGGTTGCGGTCTCGTATGACCAGCCAAACGTCCACCAGATCTCGAAGAGCGACTTCTTCTCATCGACGTAGTCCGGCATGTTGGCGCCACGGATGGGATGCATCCAGATCGGCGTGCCGAGCTCGTTCATCCTGTTCCAGAACGGCAGATATTGCGGGCGGTCAAGCGGCTTGCCCGCCACGTTGGTGTATATCTGCACGCCGAGTGCTCCAAGTTCTTTGACCGCGCGCTCAGCCTCGCCGATGCCGCAATCAGGCGCATCAAGTGAAATCTGTGCGACCCAGCCGGGGAAATGGTCGGCTTCCTTCGCGCACAGTTCCGCAAATCCGTCATTGATCATGCGGCAGAATTCGTTGATCTGCTCTGGCGTTTTGGCAATGTCCTCGATCGCTGGCTGCGAGTAGGACAGGATCTGCGCATAGTCCTTGTGGCCGTCGACGATCTTTTTGCGAACATCGAGATCGTGCAGCGCCGGTAGCGAGCGCACGCGCTTGCCCATGTCCTCGTAGTCACTGGTGACATCCAACACTCGCTCGAAGAAGCGCTTCGGGAAGAAGTGAGTATAGGCATCGATTCGCATTACGCGTTTCCTCTCGCCGGTGTGTTGGGATGAAACTAGGGGGCCATGTAGAAATGCATCTTTCTTCGAGAGTCTCAAGCAGGCAGCAGCAATTTTCTGCAGCTGGTCCTTGAGCGAAACGCAGTCGCCAAACAGCCGACTGCACTAATCGTGGCTCGTGACGCGTGCCGGGTGCGGCGAGCTCACCAGAGTGCGATCCCGGCCCGAAACGCCGTGACCCTTTCGGCAAGGTGCTGATGCCGGGCGTGATCAGCCACGTCACCACGTGGTCGAACGTCCCAAGCTCGTGAGCGAGCGCATCGTCCGGCTCAGCTCAACTGGTCGGCCGCGAAAACATTAGCGCCGGTACCGATTGTGGTTTTGCGCAAGGCCCGTTCTACCGGCGCGTGCATTCGAGCATCATGTGGGCCAAATTCGAGGCTTGGTCGAAGGGGCGCGGCTCGCTAGTCGTGAACTTTGGGCCTAAGACCGCGGTCCCGCCCCCCTGGCCTGATGGCGCGGTGCAGGAGCGACCGCCAATGGCCGGGATTTTTCCGGGTCCCGGTGTGCGGCGGATCACGCCTGTTTCGATTCTCCGTGGTAGTCTGTAACCGTGACCAGGTGGAGATGAGCGGGCCGGCGGTCCGCCGAACGGGGAAGTGCATGCGGTTTGGCGTTTTCGCGAGCGTCTGCCTGCTTATCGGCGTAAGCGTGTCGTCCGCCCACGCGCAACCCGCGTCCATCGATCTCGTAGCGTCGGCCGTCGCTGCTCTTGGCGGCGAACAGGCGATGCGCGGGTTGAACAGCCTGTTGATCCAGGGCGAGGCCAAGTATTCGGAACCCGAAGAGTCGTTCACGGTCGGAGGGACGCCGCGCTTTCTTGGCGACGCGAATTTCACACTCTCCTGGCAGCTTGCCTTGGGGTGGGCGCGCTTCGACTGGAGCCGGTCGATGCAATATCCGGCCGCGAAAAAATTTCAGTTCAGCGAGGTGGTGACCCCGAGGTTTGGGCTCACCGAGGATGCCAACGGAACTCGGCCCATGTCGGCGGCGAGGCTCGCCGTGCAACTGCGCGAGCTCGCACGCTCATCGCCGACATTGCTCCTCAAGGCACTCGACAATCCCAACGCGGTTTCCTTCGAAGGCGGCGTGAGAGTCGGTCAGACGCCTTTGCCCGCGGTCTCGCTGCGCGACGGTCGCACCACCTTCATCATCATGTTCGACCGCGCCACGCACTTGCCGGCGATCATCCGCACGTTTGACGATGACCAGATCAGGGGCGATTCCGGCTTTGATCTTGCTCTTGGCGATTGGCGGGTCGTGGCCGGTGTCAAGATCGCCCATGCCATGACCTACAAACTCAATGATGCTCCGGTTGCCCGTATCGCCTATACGAGCGTTGTCGCCAACCCGACGTTTGGGCCCGAAACATTTGCGGCGGGCGACGATATCAAGGCAGCGGCCAAGCCGCCGGCCACCGGGTCGGTGCCGTTCCAAGCGATATTGCGTCAGTCGTACGCGGGAAACATCGCCGACGATGACCCCACCGGGGCGCAGGCGACAGGCCGTCTCAAGCTGGTCGAACTCGCACCCGACGTGCAGCAGGTCGTCGGCGGGGCGCAGAATAGTCTGATCGTCGCCATGCGGGAGGGCATTGCGGTGTTTGACGCGCCGGGAGGCGAAGCGCAATCGCGCTGGACGATCAATGCCGCGAAAGCGAAATATCCCGGAAAGCCGATCAAGTATCTGATCCTGACGCATCACCACATGGAGCATGCGAGCGGTGTTCGTAGTTACGTGGCAGAGGGTGCAACCATCGTCGTTCCAAGGCCCGACAAGAAGTATTTTGTCGACCTTGCGCTTCGCGAGCACGCGCTTGCACCCGATGCCTTGCAGAACAGACCGGTCTCGGCGCAAGTCGTAGAGGTCAGCGACCCGATGACGCTCAAGGACGACGGCCAGGAGATCCGGCTCTATCGCATCCTTAACCCGCACGTCGACGGCATGCTGATCGGCTATGTCGTCAAACCTAATATCGTGTGGGTGACTGACCTTCTGACGCCGTCGCCGGACGCAACCAAAGGACCGGGAAGTCGGGCCCTAGGGCTCGCGCTCGAGCGCTATGGAATCAAGGATGCAATGATCGCGAGCGGAAACGGCGGTGCCGCCAAACAATCGGATTTGGCGAACGCGCTGTCGGAGTAGTGCCCGCAATCAATACCCGAACTGCTCGAGCAAGATGCGTTCATCCAGGTTGTGTCCCGGATCGAACAACATGTGCATCGCGAGGTCGCGGTCCATGCTGATATCGACGCTGCGCACGTGACGAACCTCATCGTGATCGGCGACGGCAGCGACTGGGCGCTTGCCGGATTCGAGCACTTCGACCGTGACCCGCGCCTTGTCGGGCAGCAGCGCGCCGCGCCACCGGCGTGGACGGAACGGACTGATCGGCGTTAGCGCCAGGAGTGGAGCTCCGATCGGAATAATCGGCCCCTGGACTGATAGATTGTAGGCAGTCGAGCCAGCGGGCGTTGCGACCAGCACGCCGTCCGCGGTGAGTTCGGCGAGGCGTTCCTGTCCGTCAACCAGCACCCGTAATCGTGCAGCTTGATAGGTCTCGCGAAACATTGAGACCTCGTTGATGGCGCGATACTCGTGGCGGCGATTATCGACGTCGATCACCTGCATGACCAGCGGATGAATGATCGTGGTCTCAGCCGCCGCCAGCCGCTCGCGCAGGCGCTCCACGTGAAACTCGTTCATGAGAAAGCCGATCGTGCCCCTGTGCATTCCATAGATCGGCTTGCCGCTGCTCATGAACTTGTGCAGGGTCTGCAGCATGAGCCCGTCGCCGCCGAGTGCAACGATAACGTCGGCGTCCTCGGGAGCCGCGGCGCCGTATCGACGCACGAGTTCGTCGCGCGCCTTTTCGGCTTCCGGAGTCTGGCTTGCTACGAACGCGATCTGATCGTAGCGGCCGGTCATTGACGCTCCGGTGCGCCAGGCGGCATTTTAACGCGGGCGGGAGGTGAAAGCGGCATGGAGCGCATCGTCTTCGTCTATACGACATACCCTTCCGCTGTCGAGGCGGAACAAGCCGGGCGCGCGTTGGTCGAGCGCAACCTGGCGGCTTGCGTCAATATCCTGCCGGGGATGATCTCGCATTACCGATGGCAGGGTGCGGTCGAGCGCGGCGAGGAGACGGTGATGATTATCAAGACGCGCGCGTCCCTGGCCGAGCGCGTGAGCACTGCCGTCAAGGAGATGCACTCCTACTCGACGCCGGCGATCCTGGTGATCCCGATCGAAAGCGTGGATCAGGCCTATCTCGGCTGGCTGCTGGCGGAAACGGGAATCTCCTAGGAGTGGGGCCCGTGATGCGGGCCTCGATTCCGCCTAAACGCGCGCCGGCACGTACGTCGCAACTTCACCGCGACGCACCTCGTCAGTAGACGACCGTGCCGTCGATCACACCCTTAAGCTCGGTATATTCTTTGCACTCGGTTCCGCAGATCGACCGTACCTTCTCCAGGATATCCTGCGCCTTCAGCAGGTTGCCCTGCTCGGCATGCCACATCCCGTAATAGGACCAGGTGCGGGCGTAGCGCGGGTTGGCGGCGAGCGCCTTTTCGTACCAATACTGGGCGTCGTCGTAGCGGCCGAGCTTTCGGCTCGAATATCCGATCAGGTTCGCGATCTCGGCCATGTCGTCGTGACCGAGGCTATGCAGCTTGGCGATGCCGGCCTCGTAATCATGGTCCTTGTAGATCAGATTGTAGGCCACCCAGAAGCCTTCGTTGAGCTCGCGATCCGAGCGCTGCTGCTTCTTCCCGCTGGTGGACTTGATCTTCTTTCTTTTCACGCCGGTCGATCCCTGCTGTGACTGACCCGTCGCGGGGCCGGCAGAGGGCGGCGTCGATTCCATGGCGGGGGCGGGTGAGGGCGCCGCGATCACAAGACCAAGGACCGCAGCCGCAAGCAGCAGGTCCAGTCGGTGCAGTCGCAGGTGATTCATCGGATCCTCCTGTGGTCTCACCGGATATTCTACGCCAGAAACAACAATGCGCCTTAAGTTCCATTCCATGCAAGCGGATCAACCTGGCGTGATCTCGGGAAAGGCGCACGTTCGCCGCATGCCGGTCCAGAACCTGAACCGGAGGTAAGCGATGGCGAGGCCAACGGTTCACCTAGGTGAACCGTTGCTATCGATGCGTTTCAGGGCGAGTTCAGCGCGCGCTCATCATAATGCACGCCAAGATCGGAAGCGTTCCGATCGAGAAAAGCCCAAACCCAGGCTCGTCAAGGGCCGGGACAGCAGAAGGACCACGCTATGTTGAAGAAAATCGCAGTCGCGCTGGTGGCGGCGTCGGTATTCGCCGCGCCGGTCCTGGCACAAACCGGTTCGACCGGCACCCAAGCGCCCGCGGCCAAGCCGGCAGCGGCCGCTCCCGCGGCTCCGTCCAAGGTGACCGCTCCGACCAAGTCCGTACGGCACGTCAAGAAGGTCCGGCACACCGGCAAGCAGGTGCGTCGCGGCATCCACGCGAAGGTCGCCGGTATCCACGGCAAGCATCGCACGGGTCATGGACTGAAGGGCAGCCGGGTCGTGGCGCAAAAGGGAGCCCAGAGCGGCGCTGCCACGGTGCGTTAGCGTAAGGCGATCCGGTCGGAGGCTTCTTCGACCGAATCGCGCGAGAGGCCGGCGGCAGGGCCGGCCTCTTGCATTTTAGACGACGCGGCGAAACCGTTACGGCGCCGGCTGCCACAGCACCGGTACGAGATCGTAACCCGTGGCCGTTCGCGTGATGTGGCCGGAGGCCGGAAACGGGAAGTGATAGCCCTGCACGAGCATGCGGTCGGCGGCGGCGCGATCAAGCATTGCCTTGCGGGTTTCTGCAGCCAGCGTGCCATCCGTATCCACGATCGCTTGCCATTCGGGATGGCGAACGAACAGCCATGGATTGTGGGAGGTGTCGCTGAGCGCGAGCATCGAGGCGTTGCCCGACGTGATCGCGAAGGCAACGTGGCCCGGCGTGTGACCATAGGCGGGGATCGACGTGATGCCGGGTGCGACTTCATCGCCCGGCGTGAATCGGTGCACGTCGCCGGCGATGTCGGCGAAGATCCGACGGGCGTTGAGGAACACCGGCCGCAGGCTCTCGGGTGCCCCCCGCAACTGGGCATCGTCCATCCAAAAGGACCATTCGGGCGCCGGTACCCGAATTTCAGCATTGGGAAAGCGCAACCCGCCGTCCTTGTTTTTGAGGCCGTTGATATGGTCCTGATGAAAGTGCGAGATCAGGATCGTGTCGACGCTTTTCGGATCGAAACCGGCGGCTGCGAAGTTCGCGTCCCATGTACCCGACTGCGGCGCAAGCTGCGTCAGCTGTCCGCCTGTGCCAACGTCGATGAGCACGAGTTTCGAGCCGGTATTGACGACGAGGCTGGTGAACGGGATTGGAAGCTTGTCGCGCGGCTGGAACGAATCGGCGAGGGCGTGTTGAACGTCTTGGTAGGGGGCGTTGCTGACGAACTTGTCGTCGATGCCCCGCAACCAGACACCATCATTGATCGCCGTCATCTCGTAGCCGCCGACCCTATAACGGTAAAAGCCGAAGGCTTGCGTCCCGCTCGCTGGGGCCGCGGCGACCGCGGCATGCCATCCCGACGGAGCGGCGGCTGCCGCGATCGCCGAGCTGGCGAGGAGTTCGCGACGATTGATACCAGACATGGCGACCTCCGATCGTCCACACGCCAATCGGCCTACCTATATGAATCCTACGAGCGTGGCCAGGAAGCCCGCGCGGCTCGCTACGTCTTCAACCCCGGCACGCGGGCGGAATTCCGCGCTGTTCGCGTCAGGCCACGCCGTCGAGCTTGGTACGCTCGCGCACCAATTGGCTGAGCGCGACCGCATCGATCTTGCCCGAGCCGAGCAGCGGCAATTTCTCGACGACCAAGACTTCGGCCGGCGTCATCAGCTCGGTCCCACCTCTGGCTTTGGCAAAGTCGGCAAACGCGGCTCGGGTGGCGTCGCGTTGGGTCGTAACCAGGATGATGCGCTCGCCCTTACGTGCGTCCGGCACCGTCGCACAGCCCGAGAGTGCATCCCGCCACAGCTCGGCGGCGAGCGCCTCGATCGCCGCAAGCGAGATCATCTCGCCGCCAATCTTGGCGAAGCGCTTGGCGCGTCCCTTGATGGCGATGAAGCCGTCGCCGTCGATGGCGACGATATCACCGGTGTCGTGCCAGCCTTGCGGCGGACGTTCGAGCATGCCGGGGTTCTCGGTGCGCAGGTATCCGAGCATCACGTTGGGCCCGCGCACGTAGAGGCGCCCGCCATCGGCAATTCCCGGCACCGGTTCGAGCCGCACCTCCATGCCCGGCAGGATGCGACCCACGGTTCCGAACCTGTTGAACATCGGCGTATTGAGTGCCAACGCAGGCGCGGTTTCGGTCACTCCGTATCCCTCCAGGATGCGCAGGCCGAACTTCTCCATGTAGGTTCGGCGTGTCGCTTCCTTTACCGGTTCCGCTCCGGCGAGCACATACCGCAATGAACGGAAGTCGTAGGCGTGTGCGGCACGCGCATATCCGGCGAGAAACGTGTCGGTGCCGAACAGAATGGTCGCGTTCGCGCCATAGATCAGCTCCGGAACAATCCGATAGTGCAGCGGAGACGGATAGAGGTACACACGAACGCCGCTCACCAACGGGAGGATGAGCCCGACGGTCAGACCGAACGAATGGAACAGCGGCAGCACGTTGAAAACGATGTCGTTGCGCCCGAAATCGATGCGAGCCTCCGCTTGTGCGGCGTTGGCCAGGATGTTGCGATTGGACAGGACGACGCCCTTGGGCGTGCCTTCCGACCCGGATGTAAACAGGATTGCGGCTGGATCGTCCGGCTGGCGCGCGACAAGCGGCCGGCCCGCGTTGAGCAAGCCGCGCAGCTTGTCGAGCAGGCTGACCGTTGTGCGCACATCCTCGAGATAGACGACAGCCACCTCGGCCTTGAGCCCATCGACCAGCGCGCTTAGCCGCGCCTTGTCGACAAAGGCTCGGGACGTGACGATGATCGCAATCTTTGCGGCCCGGCACGCCGCCCGAACGTTGGCGATGCCGGCACTGAAGTTGATCATCGCCGGAACGCGCCCGGCGGACATCAATGCAAGCGCCGCGACAGCGGCGCCATTGGCATTCGGCAACATGACGCCGATGGCTTCGCCGGTGCCCGCAAGCGGGGCGAGCTTTCTCGCCAAAACCGCGACGCCGAGCAGGAGCTTCCGGTAGGAAAGGGCGCCGGTCAGGGGGTCCTCGACCGCGACACGTCCATGGCCGTAGGCTTTGGCTGCCGCGACAACAGCCTGCACGACCGTGCGATCGGTCGACGTGGTGCGGAACACAAGCTCCGACATGATCTGGTAGAGCGCAGCGCCGGCGGCGATCCGGCGACGCTTGCCTTTCAACTCCGGATCGATCGAGAGCTTGACCGGCTCGCACACGGTTACAGTCACCTTGGGAAACCAGCGCCGGCGCACCTGCCTGCCATCGAGCCGCGAAAATGGCGTTGTCTCCGGGCCCTTGAGACGTACCGGCACAACCATGGCGTCCGACTTGTCGGCGATCAAACCGGCGCCGTCATAGACTTTCATCAGGCTGCCAGTGACGGTTATGCGACCTTCAGGAAAAATGATCAGCGTCTCTCCGCTTTTGACCGCGTTGATCAACGTGCGCGTCGCCATCGGTTTGGTCGGATCGAGCGGCATCGCGCGCGTGAGCCGGAGCAACGGCTTCACCCACCAGCGCTGCGCGATCCCGTGGTCGATCGCAAAGATCGGCTCCTGTTCAAGGAAAGAGAGCGCGATCGCGGCATCAAGAAAGCTCACGTGGTTGAGGGCGATGATGGGATGCGGTCCGGCCTTGGTGACATTCTCAAGCCCGTGGACTTCGAGCCGATAGAGGACGCGAAGCAGGACCGACAGGAAGTCGCGCAGCGGACTCGTCGGCATCGTGCGCGCAATAATGACCGCGGCCACGACGTTTGCCACGCCTATCGCCAGGAACAGCATCGATGGCGTGGCGCCGGCTTTCTGGACCAGCGCGACACCGACACCGGCGATGGTCATGAACGCGGCATTGAGGACATTGACCGCGGCGACAACGCGGGCGCGGCGCTCCGCGCCGGCCCAGGCCTGTACGGCGGAGAACGCGGGCACAATGAACAATCCGCCTGCGATCGCGAGCCCGGCGAGATCGATTGCTATGCGTAACCCGCGCGCGGAGCTGAACACCTCGGCAAAACCGACGCCGGCTGCGGCCTGCGGTGGGTCCCAGGTGGCCCAGCCGAGGTCGAGCCCGAACAGGGCGAGCAGCACGGCGGCGAGCAGGGTCGGAAACAGGACGATGCGTCCATGCGCAAGCCAGGACGCGAGCGCCGACCCAATGCCGATTGCGATCGCGAACACAGCAAGAAACGCGGTGATCACGCTGTCGTCGCCGCCGAGAACGTTTTTCACCAGCGGTGGGAGTAGCGAGAGGGCGATCGCGCCGACCAGCCAGAACCAGCTTGTGACGAGGCCACCCCACCACAGCCGCGGCTCGGCCTTCAGGGCACGGAGCAAGCGCAACGTCGAGCGCGCGATGTTGAAGTCGAGCTTGAGATTTGGCGCGGCTTGTCCGGTTGGCGGGATCAGGCGGGCGGAGATCCAGCAGGCGAACGCGAACAGCATCATCACGCTCGCAAACGAGGCTTGGTTCGGGCCATCCTTGGCGGCGAGCCCGCCCGCGATCGTACCGATCAGGATTGCGATGAAGGTCGCGCTTTCGATCAGCGCATTGCCGGTAGGCAGTTCGGAGCGCACCAGGTGGTCGGGCAGGATGCCGTACTTGATCGGACCAAACAGCGCCTCGATGACACCGAACAGCAACAGCGCGAGAAACAGCAGCGGAATGGAATGCAGCCAAAATCCGCCGACCGCCAGCGCGGCGACGCCAATCTCGAAGAATTTGAGCCGTTCGGCTACCCGCGCCTTGTCGTAGCGGTCTGCGATCTCGCCGCCGATCGCGGAAAGAACAAAAAAAGGAAACATTAAGGTAGCGCCTGCAAGCGTGATCAGTGATTCCGCGTCGGCGCCGGAGAGCTTAAACAAGATCAGAAAGACGAGGGAATTCTTCAGAAAGTTGTCGTTGAACGCGCTGAAGAACTGGCACCAGAACAGCGGTGCGAAGCGCTTCGTCGTCATCAAGGTTCTAAACATGGCTTGGGAGTGTGCAGATCGCGGGGCTGCTGTCGAGAACTTGTTCTTAGGCCTAGGCGGTGCGTGGGTCAGCGACAGCAGTCGGCGAGCGAGTTCCTATCGCCGTCACTGACCCCGTCGTTGAATCTCACGCTTTCTCGCGTTCGAGCTCCATGAGCAGGCGCTCAGCTTTTGCATCTTCCAAACGATTGACCAACCTGCCGCCCTCGTGCACGTCTCGCAATGTTTTCGTCGCTGTGATGCAGGATTGGATCAGCAAGACCGCTCCCATGGCGAAATAGGCTTTGACCCAGATCTCCATTGGCGCAAACGCGATGCCGACCGCCACCATGGCGACGGCACCGATGAAGGACGCGTATGTGAAGCTGATCCAAGCGGGAGAATGCGAGTTGTGGGTTGCTTGCGGGTTCATGATTGTTGTTCCTTGTCAGTCGGGGTTTCGGGACTTGGTTGCCGGGTGCCGACGGCCTTGTCCCGCAGGCGCGCCAGCACATCTGCTGCAGTCGGCCGCGTGCGCGGCCCGAAGCCGGCGGCCTCCATCCGATCGGAAATGTCGGCGGGGCCGGCGCCTTCGAGCGTCTGCAAAGCCGCTGCAGCTGCCGCTTCCTCGGCCTGCCGTGCGCGCAAGCGCCGCAACGTGAGTTCGGCCTCAACGAGCGTCGCGGTTTCGGATGGGTTGGTGGGGCTGCCGGCCCGCAGCCGGCGGACAGATTCGGCAGTCTGAGCGATCCGGCGGCCGCGCTCGAGCTCGGCGAGACGGCGGCTCGCACCGGCAACGGTCGATTTCATCTGCCCGATTTCGCGCGAAAAATGTGCGCGGGCCTCACGGATCGCATCGCGGTCCGCTTCCAGCGTCGCAATCGCCTCGGCGGCTTCCGCAACGAGGTCCTCGCGCCCTCCGGCTAGCGCCGCCAATGCGCGCGCTTCCAAGTCTGCAATGCGGGCGATGATCGTCTCCAGGCGCCTGGCTTCCGCCTGGTCCTGCGCGATCGCGAGCGCCAGGGCACGCTTTGCGCGGTCGGTCGCGGAGGCGGCATCTCGGATCTGCTGGTCGAGAATCAAAAGCGCGCTTCGATCAACCACTTCTTCTTCGGCTGCCGCGGCGGCTCCCCGCATCAGCGTCCAAACGGTCTTGAGCATTTGGCCCTCTCTCGCTATGAACAACGTTCACATGATTGGTAGCGTGTTCTTGAACATCGTTCAAGAAAAATCTGAACGTTGTTCAAAAAACAGCGGAGAAGACATGGCGAAAGTGACTAACACATTGCGACGCCGTCAGAATTTAAAACAGACGCTGGTTCGTGCGGCTGAGAAGACGATCGCCAAGCGCGGTCTCGCGGGCCTACGCGCACGCGAGCTGGCCGTTGAAGTCGGCTGCGCCGTCGGAGCGATTTACAACGTGGTTGAGGATATCGACGACCTTATCATGCTGGTGAACGAACGCACCCTGGCGGCGCTCGAACGCAGTCTCATCGAAAGCGCGCAGGTGACGACAGGAGCCGCTGGAACCGCGGACGCGATCGAGCGACTAGTCGGGTTGGCGGTGGGGTACCTCGATTTCGCGCATGCAAACGGGCTCCGCTGGCGTGCGATGTTTGATCATCGACTGCCGAAAGGACGCGACGTCCCCGACTGGTATCGTGCGAGTCAGCGCCGATTGTTTGGATACGTTGAGGCGCCGCTGCGCGCGCTGCAGCCGGGCGCGTCAGATCAGCGCCTTGCATTGCTGGCGCGCTCGTTGTTTTCAGCGGTCCACGGCGTCGTCGAGCTGGGGCTCGACGAAAAGCTCCAGCCCCTGCCCGTAGAGATATTGCACGAGCAAGTCGCAGCGGTCGCCGCAGCGATCGGGCGCGGGATGGCGCAGGCCTGACGCACAGAGCCGTCCGGGTTTTTCTTCAGCGGCTCATCTCGTATTTGTGCCCAGCGCCGGCTTGGCCGCGGGCAGATCAAACAAACAATTAAGCCTGGTGACTTCCGATTTGGACATGACCTATGCTGGCAATTTCTGTCAGTGTCGTTTGCGTTGGAAAACTGACACGACCCAACTTCGTCATGTGACCCAGAACATGAGCCGCCGATGATGACGTTTCCGAAATGCCTCCAATGCTCCGTCTTTCCGCGAAGCCGACGATCGTTGTTGGCGACTCTGGCGGGTGCCGCAACCGCTTTGGTTGTGCCGCTGCATCGTCCGACCGTCGCGTCCCGCGGATCGCCTGATGATGAGAAATTCATGCGGATCGCGATCGAGGAAGCACGCCAGGCGGATTTTCCGTACGGGGCGGTGATCGTCCGTGACGGCAGCATCCTCGCGCGCGGGCGCAACCGCAGCCGTCAGCTCGACGATCCCACAGCGCATGGCGAAATCGATGCAATCCGGCGCGCCTTGGCCCAGCGCGGGAGCAAGGCACTGCAGGGCGCTACGCTCTACACGTCCGGCGAACCATGCGCTATGTGCATGGGCGCAATACTGTGGTGCCATTTTGGTCGGCTCGTATACGCGGCGTCGATCGATCAAGTCGCTGCCCGGACGAGCCAGATGATGATGCATAGTGCGGAGGTTGCTGCGAAAGCGCCGTTTGCACCGATTTCGATCACCGGGGGCGTACTGGCCGACGAGGCGATGGCACTGTTCGCGCAATGACGCTGCTGAATTCACCGGTCTTGCTTCTGCGCGTCACGAAGGCCGCGATGGTGGCCGCCGTTGCGCTGTTGTTCAGCATCGTCGCATTCGGAAACATCACCGATTACGGCACCAACTTTGCTTTTGTGCAGCACGTGATGTCGATGGACACCCTTCTCCCGACAACGACGATCACCTATCGGGCCATCACCAGTCCCGCGCTCCACCACATCGCCTATAACATCATCATTGCGACTGAAATTCTCATCGCGCTGTTGTGCTGGCTTGGCGCGCTCGCGCTGCTACGTACGCTACGTGCACCGGCCGAGCAGTTCCGGCGCGCTAAGTCGCTTGCGATTGTCGGGTTGGCGCTGGGGTTCCTGCTCTACCAATTCGGCTTCATCACAATCGGCGGCGAATGGTTCGGGATGTGGATGTCGCAGCATTGGAACGGCGAGCCGGACGCCTTTCATTACTTGATGATCATGATTGTGGTCTTGATCTTCGTGACGATGCCGGAAGGTGACACCGCCGGCGCGGTTTAAACCCGGGCCGCTCGCACGCGCGTCGCTGTCAACGCATTGATCTTCGGCGCCGGACAGAACGGGCCAGGGCCGCGCCTCAGGCAATCGAGCGATATTGCTCCGCCCGCATGTTGGTCACCGTGACGGAGGTCATGAACTCGTGTCCGCAGGCGTCGCATGACCACCAGTGACGAATGTCGTCGTGATGAACGTGTACGGACACCGCGGGAGCAACCAACATGTCGTCGCAATGGGGGCAGTGAGGTCGCACCACTCGACGTGCCGCCAACGCGCTTCGCGTTTGAAGTTGCCTGTTCATCGCCACCCTTTCGCGATTTGTAATTGGATTGAGGATATCGCGTACCCGCCTTGTGCGACACCAAAAAGGCGTGGATGTGAAAGTTTTGTTAACGGGGTCCGCGCTCGCTGAAAAGCTGTTCGCAGATGCGATAACGTTTCAGTGTCACGGTTCGAGATCCGCGCGCATGTTATTGAATTCGCGTGCGATGAGGCGCTGTAAAATCCCGTTCTAGCAGCAATCTAGACCATTCGTGATGAGTCATAACGCGGCGTAACGAGTCGTTAACGCGCGCCGAACTGATCAGCCGCATCGCACAAAATTGTGAATGGTTGCGCGCACGCGGCATGGACCGAGCGCATGCGCGCACGCGGCATGGACCGAGCGCAAGCGGCGTCTTATGAGCACAGCCAGGAAAATGGACCTGCGTGGTGACAAGCGCAGTGCGGCTTTAAGCGTCAATGGCTCTCGCGTGCTACCGCGCTGTCTTTGCAAGATTGCCCTCGCGCGCTAAGTCCTGAAATTTCTTTTTCGCCTTGGGGTCGGCTGCGGCATCGGCTAGCCGGCCGTATTCTTCGGCCTTGGCCTTAAGATCATCAGGACGAGCAGTCATGGTTGGATCCCTTGAGCGCGGCCGCCATTTCACCGACCGAGCGAAACGGTCCTTGAAGATTAACTTGCGGCAACCGGGGGATTTCCGATTGCCAGCTCTAGTCAGCGGGCAATCGGGCTTGTCTCGCGAGCTTTGCCTGGCGGGATCGTTGACGGTCGGAACATTCATTGCCTGCTCGCGGTTGATAATAGCCGGGCGACGCGCAAAGGAACTGCGGAAACACTGTGATTCGGAAACTCAAATCCGGCGCTTATCGCCTGTATTCGCGCAAGCCGGACCCAAAAACCGGCAAACGGCGCAACCTGGGCACGTTCAGGACCCGTTCTGCTGCCGAGCAACACGAACGCGCCGCGCAGTATTTCAAGCGCCGGGGATAGCGGACGCGGCGAACGTCGGGAACGCGCGCATCACAGCATCGCTGCGATTCCCATGCCGGCGGCGGCCGCCCCCATCGCAAGGGTGGCGATCCAGCCAACCCAGCGCAACATTCCCGTGACAACGAACTTGCCCATCACGCTTTCGCTCGACGTCATGAGCATCATCATGACCATCACGGGAACAGCCACGACGCCGTTCGTCACTGCGCTCCAAAACAAAGCCCTGATCGGATCGATCGGTGAAAAGCAAATGATCGTACCGGACAAGGTTGCGATAACGATCGTGGCGTAGAAGCCCTTGGCTTGCAGCGGCTTGCGCGCGAGGCCGACCGGCCATCCGAACGCCTCGCCTACCGCATAGGCCGCCGATCCGGCCAACACGGGCACTGCAAGAAATCCGGTTCCTATGATTCCCAGCGAAAAGATCACAAAAGCCAGCTCGCCCGCGACCGGCTTGAGGGCTTCTGCCGCCTGGGCGGACGTCTGGATGCTCGTGTTGCCCGCCGCGTGCAGCGTTGCCGCCGCTGTTATCATGATCGCAAGGCCGACAAGATTGGAGAACGCCATGCCGACATAGGTGTCCACCTTGATCCGGCGAATCGCGTCGGGGCCTTGCCGTGGAGATCTGAGCAGTGGTTTGCGCGCCGTAACGTCGGCAATATCTTCAACCTCCTCGGAGGCCTGCCAAAAGAACAGGTACGGGCTTATTGTCGTTCCGAAAATTGCGACGACCATCGTCCAAAAGTCGAGCTGAGCCGTGAACCGCGGAATGAACAGTCCACGTGCGACCTCGCCCCATGGGACGTCAACGACCAAAACCGTGCCGAAATAGGCGAACAGGCTCAGCGTCGTCCATTTCAACACTGCAACGTATCGGGAATACTGGACGAACACCTGCAGAGTTGTGCAGACGATCGCAAACAGGATGACAAATAGGCTCTTGGGGCCTCCGACCAACTGCGCGGCCGCATCACCCATGGCTCCAAGATCGGAACCAATATTGATCATGTTTGCGATCAACAGCAGCGACACAACGCCTTGCAGAATCCAGATTGGGTAATGTTGACGGAGATTGGCGGCGATGCCGCGGCCGGTCGTGCGTCCGGCGCGCGCACTAATCTCTTGGATTGCCGCCATCAGCGGATATGTAAACAGGAGCGTCCAAGTAATGCTGAACCCGAACTGCGCGCCGGCCTGTGAATAGGTCGCTATTCCGCTCGGATCATCGTCCGACGCCCCCGTGACGAGTCCCGGCCCAAGGACACCCGTCAACCGCGACAGGATCGCTGTCTCGCCACTGCGTTGCTTTGAATTTCCTGGATCACAGGACGACGCGCTCATGGCCAGTACGTGGACGTTCTAAGAACGCGGCCCGGCGAGCAATCCCACAGCCTTTCACAAAGGAAGATTGGGCATCCGAAAAGACGACGGTCCCGTGCACAGACACGCTCGCCACGTTTTGCGCGCGCTACCCCGTGACCTGTGCGCTGCTGCTCAGCTTGCACTGGGCCCGCGCGCGACGATTAGGGCTCGTTGGATTGCTCGCCAGGTCCGGGCCATTTCGACGTCGCCCTGTTCTTCGTAGGCGTGAGCCTTTTGTGCCGCTTCGGCGATGGCGTTCAAGCCATGCGCCTCGGCGAGCCGCCGAGCATAATCGTGAACTCCAAAATCCTGCATTTATCGCGCTCCGCTGAGATGTGGTGGGTACTGCACGTCAATCCGCTTCCTTAAAGTCGGTTCCCACCCGCGGGACCGCGATTTCGCGCCTCGAGCTGCGGTTCGGCCATGAACACGCAACAAAGGGCGCGGGTACGCGTTGGACTAGTGAGACGCTCCAAGCCACCGCATTGGCCGGCGCGTAAATTTGGGGCTTGCGACACCTGAGGAGCAGAAACCCATGCGATTGCACGCTCTGCCGGAGGTGGTGGGTTCCATACTGTTCGCAACTGTCGTCACGCTGCTCATACCGGGTTCGGTTGGCAACGCGCTCGCCCAGGCGCAGGGGCAGGAACCTAATCCGATACCACCACAAGACACTGCCGTCTCGACGTCTCCCGCGAACATCGTGCAGCCGGTCCCGGGTGCCATGGCGGGCAGTGACGCCGTGCCGTCAACGATCTCGCAGAGGAATGCGAGCGACGACGGCCTACCCACGCTTGCGTATCGCCTGAAGAATCTAACCGAGGAGCAGCGACAGGCGATAGCGCGCAGCGTAGCCGCGAACGGCACCCAGCCGTCCGGGACGTCAAATGCAGCGCCGGTGGTTATCGGAACCGTCATTCCCCACAGCGAGGGGCTTCCCTCGCTGGCGCCGGAACTTGGCGATCGAATCCCGGCGGTGAAGAATCTTCAGTTCGACGTCAGACGCGAAGGGCTGGTGCTGGTCGATCCGCTCCAGCATGCGGTGCTCGCAGTCATTCCACGGCAATGATGCGCAATCGCAACGGCGCAAACGTCTAGCTCAAGGCCCCAAACGCAATTGCGACGTCGAGCGCGACGACGGTCAGCGCGACTGCGACCCATAGCAACTCGCGATCCTTGGCGGACATGGATCACTCTGTTCCAACCTATTTGTTTCTCAGACAATAACGTTTGGCGCGCGTAATCGTTTCGTCGGTCTGGCGCGCTGGTTCGGTACGGACGCGACGCAACTCCGGCCTTGTGCGGTGCGGTCAGGCGCTGAGCGGGAATAGGCGGATCAGGCTATTGGTGCCGGGTGCAGGATTTGAACCCGCGACCAACGGTTTACAAAACCGCTGCTCTACCACTGAGCTAACCCGGCATGACGGGCACTTCTCGCACGTCGGGCCATCTTTTGCTACCGCTTTGCAACCAGCGAATGCCGAACGGCCGTTGCGGCATGCACGGGGGAAAATCGCCGGGCGCTCCGACGGGGAATAAGAATGCCTTCAAGCACGGCCGTGGCAAGGCAATTACGTACGGGTCACTCAGTTGATGCTTGATTGAGCGCCGCCGCCGCTTTTTTTGCTAAGGCTCGCGGCTTCACCACCAATATCGATCGTCACTAGGTGATCAATTTCGCGGTGCCGTGTTAGGTGCTTATTGACGTGAAGGCCTTTCCCGCTGGTACTCATGATTTGTCAAACGCGTTTGCAATGGCATCCGTAAACATTTGCAGGAACGCTTGCGGGCTCGCCGCTGCGTTTCGGAGTCCTATCAGCTTCAAGCTCGGCCGTGCCCCGAGCTGTGATGATGCGCTAACATAAAAACAGTCGAACCTGACGAGCAGTGGCGCGAGAAGAATCGCCTGTCGTTACTGCGCGGCCGCCGGGGGCGGCGGGGGCGGCGGATCGGGACGCTTCGTGTCCTCGGGGGGCAGCCAATCCTTCTGCATGACTGCCTTTGCCAATTCAGGATCAAGATTAGGACGAATCAGCTGTTGAAACGCGAAGTTGACCTCGCCGTATTCAGTTCTGCAGGTCTTGGCGCGTTGCGGCGGCAGATAGCCTTTGTCGATAAGATCGCCAAACGTTTGCGGGTCGGCGCCGTAGGCGATGCACAGTAGGTTGTAGAACCGCTGCGCTGGCGCGCCGTGCACGTCGGCAAACGCAGTTATCGGGGCCGTGATCTTGGTGCCCTGCATGTCGCCCTTGTAGGAATAGGCGGCGCCCCCGATCAGCCGGCGCGCATCCTGCTTGCCGAGCCGCAGCATCATGTAGGCTGCGAACTGGTCGGCGGCGTCCTCCGGACGTCCAAACAGCGGCACATTGAGCGCGTCGAACATCGCGTGCCCCATCTCGTGGAACACGACGTAGTAGAACTGCCCCAGGATTGCGTCGCTCGGGGTGATGCCCGTTGGCGCATCCTCGTTGGGCAGGTTCTTGAGGATATCCGCCAGGTATTCGTAGCAGATCGTCAACGTCGGGCGCTGGTACCAGGCGTTCGACATCCCGCATTCGGTCGTCTTGATCGTCAGGTCCGCAGGCAATCGAACCGGGCTGAAAATTTCTTGCAGCTTTTCGAGCGCGTGCCGTTCCTTGACCTGGTCGTAGATCGACTGGAAGGCCGGATTCTTAGGTGGGACATATTCGATTTTGATGCGGTTGGTTTGGCCGCCCGGAGCGCCCTGGGCAAGGGCGGGGGTAGCCGCCTGCGCGAGGAGCGTTGCGAGCGAGATCGATAGCAGCACTGGACATGATGCCTTGCGCCAGCGCGATCGACAACTAATCGTTCCCATGACATCCTCCCACGTGTGACACTCGGATCTTCCGCTCCGGCGAAAGTCGAAGCGGCCGCGGTCGGGCGAATCTCCAGTCAGGTCACTTCATGTAGAACCCCGGCGATCAGCATGGTAGGTTTCGACAGTGACATTTGGGTACCTTTTCTGAATTTCGCAGCCCGACCCGCGGCCGGACCAGGCCAGGATTAAATCACCGGGGTAGTGTTAAATCAATTCAAGCGCCCGACGCGTTGTCCTTAGGGGCAACGGAGGGCGCCGGCGCGGCGACCACGCCGAGCCGCTCCGCGAACAGCACGAGCTCGGCCAGCGATCGGACCTCGCACTTCTCCATCACTTTCTGCCGATGTGCTTTGACCGTGCGCTCTGATGTTCCCAGATCGCCGGCGATCTGCTTGTTGAGCTTGCCGCGGACGACCAGCGCAAACACCTCGTTTTCTCGGGGCGTGAGCCGCGACACGCGTGCACGCAGGGCCTCGAGCTCGTCGTCCTGCGCGCGGCGTTGTGTATCACGTTTGAGCGCGCGCTCGATCGCCGCGAGCAGCTTCTGCTTTGCGACCGGTTTGGTCAGGAAGTCTTCCGCGCCCGCTTTGATGGCGCGCACGCTGGTCGGAATGTCGCCATGACCGGTCACAAAGATGATCGGAAGCGGGTTGCCAAGCTCTGCCAGGCGATCCTGCAGCTGAGGTCCGCTGAGGCCGGACATTCGCACGTCCAGCAGGATACACCCCGGCTCGTTCGTGATGGGCGCGGCCAGCAGTTGGGCGGCCGACTCGTAAAGTGCAACCCGATAGCCACAGAGACCGAGGAGACGCCCCATTGCGGTGCGGAATGGCCCATCGTCGTCGACGATATGGATGGTTGGTGCTGCGACGGTCACGAGCCGTGGACCTGCCGGTCATCGGGGAGCGCAACTATACGCGACGATGGGAGCCTAAGGAGCTCATAAAGTCCATCGCTTTCGTGGATCGCAAGGCGTGGCGCCCGGCCTGCTCAACACACCCACGCCTCGCGCCAGCCTACGCCCCAGGGTCGCGGCACCGGATAGCGGCGCAGGCAATTGTAGACGACCGGATAGGCGTAAGGCGCCGTGGGGATAACGTAGCCCCAGGGAAAGCTGTAGTAGCCCCAGCCCGGATAAAGAACCGCGCCGCCGTCCCGATACGGCCGGCCGCGCCAGCCGCCCGCGGAAGCATCATTCGGAAAAGCTCCGGCCATCAGCGCGGCGAGCGCAAGCGCCGCGGTCAGCAGTGCGCGCAGCATAGTCACCTTCCTGTTGCGGTCATGCGTCGCGAATCAGCAGCCGATGCTGACGGATTCGCCTGGTTCAGGCCAGCCAGATTCAGGCCAGATAGTCGTGTGCCACTTTGCCTAGCCCCAGCGTCAGGTCGGCGACGATGTGAATCCCCGAGAC
>DATIPA010000115.1:0-17889 GCA_035472475.1 Xanthobacteraceae bacterium
AGTTGGCTCAGCTTCATCGGCACCGAACTGCACAAGGGCCTGTTCATTCCATTGCTCGATCGCACGGCCCCCGAGGAAGCCAAGACCTATGCGCGGGAAAAATATCGGCCGCGTCTCGACTATCTCAACGACTACCTCACCGGCCGCGAATTCCTGCTCGACCGGTTCAGCGTAGCCGACGCCTATCTGACCGTCGTGCTGAACTGGTCGCGGGCAACAAGCCTCGACTTCGAGGAATGGCCGGCGCTGAAGGACTATTTCAGCCGCATGCGGCGGCGGCCGAGCATCGCCCGCGCTCTCGCCGAGGAGGGCGCGCTCTTTGTCAAGGAGCAGGGGCGCAACAAAGCGGCGTGATCCTCAATTCAAACGGGAGGGTGGCAGCGCCGTCACGCGCCGCCATCCAGCCGATCCCGATCGGCCTGCATGGCGATACGCAAGGGTTTTGGGATCGGTTTGGCGCGGCCGCCTGCTATGAAGGCGACGCGCACGTGGGCCTCGACCAACAGATCCTCGCCGCGCATGGTCCGCTGGTTGAGCGTGATCGAGGCGCCTTTTACCTCTTCGGGCCGCGTGACGATCTCGAGTACGTCGTCCATGTGCGCCGGCTTGAGGAAGTCGATGCGCATCGAGCGCACCACGAACGAGAAGCTTGGCGCCTCCTGCTCGGCCGCCTCGAACAGCGCGCGGTGATCGGCGCCCAGGAGGCGCAGGTAATTGGTGCGCCCGCGCTCCATGAAGCGCAGATAATTGGCGTGATAGACGATGCCGGTGAAATCGGTGTCCTCGTAATAGACGCGCACGCGCAGCACATGGCGGCCATCGACAATCGCGCCGTCGAGACCGCTCATCGCCATGGAACACGCTGCTGGATCGCCGTTTCCCAATGCTTCCCGTCGAACGGTTTCGGCGACAGCGCGGCGAGATCGACGTTGTCGAGGCAGCGCACGTTGACGTCGATCTTGTCGGGATCGGAGCGCGGCGCGTAGAACGGATGCATGCCGCAGACCTTGCAGAACGTGTGCTTGGCGGTTCCAGTATTGAATTGGTAGGTCGTAAGATCATCCGCGCCGCTCATGAGCTCGAACTGTGCGGGCGGCACGATCAGGTGCAGAATGCCTTTCTTGGTGCAGATCGAACAATTGCAATAGGTCGTTTGCGCGAGATCGCCGGTGACGCGAAAGCGCACGCGCCCGCAATGACACCCGCCTTCCATGGTCTGCTGCATGACAACTACTCTTCACTCTCGCCGAACAGTCCGAACTGGGCCGGATCGCGCGCCGGCTCGGCGAGCCCGAGGTGACGGAATGCGTGGCCGGTGAGCAGGCGCCCGCGCGGCGTGCGCTGGACAAACCCGCGTTGGATCAGAAACGGCTCGATGATCTCCTCGATCGCGTCGCGCGGCTCGGACAGCGCCGCCGCAATGGTCTCGATCCCGACCGGCCCTCCGCCGTAGTTGAGGGCAACGGTCGTCAGGTAACGCCGGTCCATGGCGTCTAATCCCGCGGCGTCGACCTCGAGCGCGATCAGCGCGTGGTCAGCGACGGCGCGGTCGATCGCAGCGGCGCCATCCACATTGGCGAAATCGCGCACGCGGCGCAGCAAGCGGCCGGCGATACGCGGCGTTCCACGCGCGCGGCGCGCGATCTCGTTGGCGCCGTCCTTGCTCATTCCAATGCCGATCACGCGGGCGCCACGGGTAACGATCTCCTCGAGCTCAGCCTCGGTATAGAAATTGAGCCGGATCGGAATGCCGAAGCGATCACGCAGCGGATTGGTGAGCAGGCCGGCGCGGGTGGTGGCGCCGACCAGCGTGAATTTGGCGAGGTCGATTTTGACCGAGCGCGCCGCTGGCCCCTCGCCGATGATGAGATCGAGCTGAAAGTCCTCCATCGCTGGATAGAGAATTTCCTCGACCGCCGGGTTGAGCCGGTGGATCTCGTCGATAAACAACACGTCGCGCTCTTCCAGATTGGTGAGCAGCGCCGCGAGGTCGCCGGCTTTGGCGATCACTGGACCGGAGGTGGCGCGGAAATTGACGCCGAGCTCGCGCGCAACGATCTGCGCGAGCGTGGTCTTGCCGAGTCCAGGAGGACCTACAAACAAAACGTGATCAAGCGGTTCGCGCCGTGCCCGCGCCGCCTCGATGAATACCGCGAGATTCTTGCGCGCCTGTTCCTGCCCGATGAACTCGGCAAGCTTTTGCGGGCGCAGCGACGTTTCGGCGACGTCTTCGTCGCGGCGCTCTGACGTGACAACGCGGGGCGAGGTCGTCACGGCACGGTCTCCCGTACCGACAGATCACCGCATGTGACTACGCGTTTGCAGCTCACTTCCCCAGCTCCTTCAGCCCGAGCCTGATCAGTTGCCTCGCATCGGCCCCCTCGCCGGCCGCGCGCGTTGCCGCCGCCACCGCGGCCGCGGCTTGAGGCTGACCATAGCCGAGATTAACCAGCGCCGAGACCGCGTCCGTGACTGGTGCCGGCGCACGCTTCTCGTCGACCGCGCCCGAGAGCCGGACCACCGCCGGATCGAGCGCCGTGTAGGCCGGCGCCTTGTCCTTCAATTCGGTCACGATCCGCTCAGCGACCTTGGGGCCAACGCCGGGCGTGCGCGTGATCATCGCCTTGTCGCGCATCGCGATGGCGGATGCGAGATCGGCGGGCTTGAGCGTCGACAGAATCGCAAGCGCAACCTTGGTGCCGACGCCCTGGACGGTCTGCAACAGCCGGAACCATTCGCGCTCGACGTCAGCCTGAAAGCCGAACAGGCGAATCTGATCCTCGCGTACATGGGTCTCGATTGCGAGCGTCACGGTCTCGCCCGGCGCCGGCAGCGCCTGCAGGGTGCGGGCCGAGCAGTGCACCACGTAGCCGACGCCGTTGACGTCGACGACGACGAAATCCTCGCCGTAGCTGTCCAGAATGCCTCTGAGCTTGCCGATCATCGGGCTGCCGCTCTCAGAACCATGCTCTGGCGGTGATGTGCATGCGTGACCGCGATGGCAAGGGCGTCGGCAGCGTCCTCCGATTGCGGCGCGGCCTTCGGCAGCAGCACCGAGATCATCATGCGGATCTGCGCCTTCTCGCCGTGACCGGCGCCGACGATGGTTTTCTTGACCAGGTTCGGCGCGTATTCGGCGACGCTTACGCCGGCCTGCGCGGGCGCCAGCAAAGCCACACCGCGCGCCTGCCCGAGCTTCAGGGTCGCGGCCGCATTCTTGTTGACGAACGTCGCCTCGACCGCGGCTTCGTGAGGGCGGTGCTCGGCAAGCACGCGCGCAAGTTCCTGATGAATGACCACCAGACGGGCCGCCACTTCGTCTCGCTCGTTGGTCTCGACCGACCCGCACGCCACAAAGATCAGCCGATTGCCGGCGACATCGACCACGCCCCAGCCGGTGCGGCGGAGCCCGGGGTCGATGCCCAGGATGCGAATCAGCGGCGCGCTCATGGCGTAGTCTTACCCCGCCGCCGGGGTCGCGTCAGGGCGCGCGCGACCGCTCCCCGGCCGCCGCTCCACAGATAATCGGCGTTACGCACTCATGCGGGCGACGAGCGCGTCCGACACCTCGAAGTTGGCGTAGACGTTCTGCACGTCGTCGTGGTCGTTGAGCGTCTCGATCAGCCGGAGGACCTTCTCGCCGGCTTCGTCGTCGACCGCGACGGTGTTCTGCGGCTTCCAGACCAGACCGGCCTTGCGCGGCTCGCCGAATTTCTGTTCCAGCACCTTGGCGACCTCGCGCACGCTGTCCGGCGCGGCATAGATTTCGTGGCCGGCCTCTTCCGACACGACATCATCAGCACCAGCTTCGATCGCGGCTTCGAGCATCGCGTCGGCGGACGCGACCTTCGTTTCATATTCGATCACGCCGACATGGGCGAACATGAACGAGACCGCGCCGGTCTCCGCCAGGTTGCCGCCGCTCTTGGTGAAGCTCGCCCGCACCTCCGAGGCCGCGCGGTTGCGGTTGTCGGTCAGCACCTCGACAATGACGGCGACGCCGCCGGGACCGAAGCCTTCGTAGCGGATTTCCTCGTAGTTCTCGGTCTCGCCGCCGAGCGCCTTCTTGATCGCGCGGTCGATATTGTCCTTCGGCATGTTCTCGGCTCGCGCCGCCAACATGGCGGCGCGCAGTCGCGGGTTCATGGTTGGGTCGGGAACGCCCAGCTTCGCCGCCACGGTGATTTCGCGCGCGAGCTTGCCAAATAGCTTCGATTTGACCGCGTCCTGCCGGCCCTTGCGGTGCATGATGTTCTTGAATTGGGAATGTCCTGCCATGGTCCTTGTCCTGGCGTTTCAAGAGATGAAATGGGGCCTGTAGGAATTAGATAGGCCGTTCCACGCGCACGGCGCAACCCTCCGCAGGCCGGACGCTCAGCCCTGGCCGTCCCAAAACCGGGGTCGCGCTTCCTCGAGGTGCGGACCGATCCGAACCGCGCCCACACGCCGTGCCAGCCCGGTCGCGTCGTCGGTTTCGATCGCGAACCCGCATAACGTCGCGGGCCCATCGGCCACCTCGAAACGGCTGCTCGAAATCCGGCGCAAGAAGCGACTGAGCGGCTCATCCTTTGCCATGCCGATCACCGAGTCATAGTCGCCGGACATCCCGACGTCGGAAATGTAGGCGGTACCGGCCGCGAGGATGCGGTGGTCGGCGGTCGGCGCATGCGTATGGGTTCCGACCAGGGCGGTCGCCCGGCCGTCAATGAAGTAGCCCATTGCCTGCTTCTCGCTCGTGGCCTCGGCATGCATGTCGATAACGATCGCGTCGGCCGCGCTTTTGAGCGGACACGCCGCCAGTTCGCGCGCGACTGCGGCAAACGGGTCGTCGAGCGGATCCATGAAAATGCGACCCATGGCGTTGACGACCAGCACCTTGCCGCCGTTGCGCGCGTCGATCAGCGCAGTGCCGCGCCCCGGCGTCCCGTCGGGATAATTCAACGGCCGGATCAGCTTGGGGGCGCGTTCGATGAAGACCAGCGCCTCCTTTTGATCCCACGCATGATTGCCGAGCGTGATCGCGTCGGCGCCGGCATCGAGGAGTTCCTGATAGATCGCCTCAGTGATTCCAAAACCGCCCGCCGCGTTCTCGCCATTGACGACCACGAAGTCGAGCTTCCAGCCGCGCACCAGGGCGGGCAGACGCTCGTTGACCACGCTGCGGCCGCTGCGGCCCACGACATCGCCGATGAAAAGAATTCGCACCCGTCAATCTCTCAAATCGATGATTTCGCGTTCCGTTAACACGAGATCGAGCCGCGCGTCGCGGGGAGTTTTGGGAACGTCGGGAATTTCCTGGGCCGCGAACGCGATTCCGATCGCGGTGACCGGTTTCATCGCGCGCAGGCGCGTGATCGTCATGTCGTAGTAGCCGGCGCCGTAACCGAGACGATATCCGGCGCGATCGAACGCAAGCAGTGGCACGATCAGGATATCAGGAAATACTTCGGGTGCTTCCGGCTTCGGCTCGCGGATGCCCCAGACGCCGGATCCGAGCGCCTCGCCGAACGACCAGGCGCGCATGATCAGCGGCGTGCCGCGCCCCTGGACCACCGGCAGCGCAAGCTGCGCGCCGCGATCGGCTGTGCGCCGCAAGAGCGGGAGCGGGCTGATCTCAAACTTGAGCGGCGAATACCCGGAGACGATGGCGCCCGACGGGACAGGAACCGGCAATCCGCGCGCGGCGACGGTCTGCGCGGCCGCACTCTGCTCGACGACCGGCAGTGCATCGCGACGGGCGCGGCATTGCTTGCGCAGCTCGGCTTTGCGTTCGGCAATAGGATCAGGAGCAGACATCGCGAGCCTGATTGCGGGTGGAAGCCGCGCCCGCGCTCATCGCGGCGCGCCGGCGGTTGAAGGAAAGTGCGGGCCGCGATGGCCGTCGGAGCGGCGATCCCGGGTTCCCTACGAAAGTAGGTGGGCGCCATATGTCCGAGCCCACGAGCCCGGTCAGGGACAGCTCCCTTCAGGATCGATAAGGCCCCGGGGATATGGCTCCTGACGCACCTCGCAGCACCGCCCTGGCAATCTAGTGTCTGGTTTCCAAAGTTCGCAAGCCCCCAAGGGGCCAACTTTGGACGCAGACGGACACCGGCGATGGCGGCAGTCTGGTTATGCGGCGCTCTCGCGCGCGGCTGCGGGGTCGTGCGCAAGATGCCTGGCGACCGTTTCGATGCGCTCTGCGGCTGAAGCAAACGCGGCCGCAATTGCTGCATCGGTCACTTGCGCGCGCTCGGCCGCGACCACGCGCGCCTCCTCGCCGGACGTGACATCGTGTTCCAGCCGTCGGATCTTGCCGGTCGCTTCGAACAATTCGTCCGCCACCATGATCGCCGCCATGATGGTCAGGCGCATGTCACCGACCTCACCGAACTTTGCACGCAACTCCTCGATGCGGTGATTGAGCCCCTGCGCAAGTTGCGCCAAATGCTCTTCCTGCCCGTCCAGGCACGTCATCCGGTATTGATGGCCGTTGATGGTGACGTTCACCTGAGCCATGGCTCCTCCTTCACCGCGGGTGCGCGGCGATGACTGAGCGAACCGTTTCGATGGCAGCCTCCAGCCGTTGCGCGACATCCCGGTTGGCGACCTCGAGCCTACGCGCACGCGCGGTCGCGTTGTCGAGTTCGGCAGCAAGCTGTGCGCGATCCGATGTCAGCGCATCGACCTGCTCCGCAAGCCCAACCTGGCGGCGTTCGACCGCGAGCCTGCGCTCGAGCGCGGTCTCCAACGTGTCGAGCGCGAGCTGCAGCCGCTTGATCGCCGCGTCGATCGGAATCGCCTCGGGCGCTTGGGTTCGGCTCGGAGCCGGCTGGGCACGCTGCATTGCCACAGAAATGTCTCGTCGAGGTAAGGAGTTAGACGTAGAGTCTTACGTTCGTTCACAGCGCCGCGTCAACGCCGCGTCACACTTTGTCCACGGCCGTGACGGCTACTCGTCCACGGCCGTGACGGCTACGGTAACGATACACAGGCACGGGGACCTGTTACCGCCGCGCGTTGACACGTGACTGTCACGTGCTATCCGGTCGCGCACCTTCGCGGAGCGCAGCAACCCGTGCAGAACCAAGCCGCCGCATCCACGCTCGCCGTTCAAAACCCGGCGCGCGCATCCCATGATCGCATGGCCAACGCGATTCGTGCACTAGCCATGGATGCGGTAGAGGCCGCGAAATCGGGCCATCCCGGCCTGCCGATGGGCGCGGCTGACGTCGCAACCGTGCTGTTCACCCGCTACCTGAAGTTCGACCCATCCGACCCGGCGTGGCCAGATCGCGATCGCTTCGTACTGTCGGCCGGTCACGGCTCGATGCTGATCTACGCCCTCCTGCATCTCCTCGGCTACGAGGCCATGACAATCGAGGAGATCAAGCGCTTCCGCCAGTTTGGCTCGAAAACCCCCGGCCACCCGGAGAATTTCCTGACGCCGGGTGTCGAGACCACCACCGGCCCACTCGGCCAAGGTCTGGCCAATGCGGTCGGCATGGCGATTGCCGAAGCCCATCTCGCGGCTGAATTCGGACGCGATCTGGTCGACCACCGCACCTATGCGCTCGCCTCCGACGGCGACCTGATGGAAGGAATCAGCCAGGAAGCCATCGCGCTCGCCGGCCACCTGCGGCTTAACAAACTGACGGTGCTGTTCGACGACAACGGCATATCAATCGACGGGCCGCTATCACTCGCCGACTCGGTCGATCAGGTGAAACGCTTCGAAGCGGCCGGTTGGGCCGCGACCCGGATCGACGGCCACGATCCCGAGGCGATCGCCGCCGCTATCGCACGTGCGCAACAATCCGACCGGCCAAGCCTGATCGCGTGCCGCACGACCATCGGTTTCGGCGCACCGACCAAGGCCGGCACTGAGAAAAGTCACGGCTCGCCGCTCGGCGCCGACGAAATTGCAGGCGCGCGCAACGCCCTGCACTGGTCGCACGCGCCGTTCGAGATTCCGGCCGAAACGCGCAACGCCTGGCGCACGGCCGGCCAGCGCTCGCTCCCGCAACGGGCGGCGTGGGACAAACGCCTGCAAGCGCTGGCACCCGACCGGCGCGCCGAGTTTACGCGCCGCATCGGCGGCGACCTCCCCACTGACAAGCTCGTCGCAGCGGTCAGCGCCTTCAAGCAGAAGATCGTCGCTGCTCGCAAGGAGGCAGCGACGCGCGCGGCCTCGGAACTCGCATTGGAAGTGCTCACGCTTGTGCTGCCGGAGATGATTGGGGGATCCGCCGACCTTACCGGCTCCAACAACACCAGGCCGAAGGGCATGGCGGCATTTTCGGCTAGCAATCCCGGCGGCCGCTTCATTCATTACGGCGTGCGCGAGCACGCAATGGGCGCCGCCATGAACGGCATGGCGCTGCACGGCGGCGTCATCCCCTATTCCGGCACGTTCCTGGTGTTCTCCGACTATTGCCGCCCTGCGATCAGATTGGCTGCGCTCATGGGTGAGCGCGTCATCCATGTGATGACCCACGATTCGATTGGGCTTGGCGAAGACGGTCCAACTCACCAGCCGGTCGAGCACCTGGCGGCGCTGCGGGCGATCCCCAACCTGATGGTGTTCCGCCCATGCGACGCGATCGAAACGATCGAGTGCTGGCAACTCGCGCTCGAAACCCGCGACCGCCCCAGCGTGCTTGCGCTAACGCGCCAGAACCTGCCGCTCCTGCGCACGGACGCGGAGGCGCGCAACCGTTGTGCGGCCGGCGCCTACGAGCTTGTTGCGGCCGAAGACGGCAAGGCACAGGTCACATTGTTTTCATCCGGTTCAGAAGTTGCGATTGCAGTCGAAGCGAGACGGCTGCTTGGCGCGCAGGGGATCTCGGCCCGCGTGGTATCGGTGCCATGCGTTGAACTGCTGGCAGCCGCTCATCCGGATGCGCGCCGGGCCGTGATTGGTGACAGCGCGGTCAACGTCGCGGTCGAGGCCGCGGTTCGTCAAGGCTGGGACGCGATCATCGGTTCCGACGGTGTTTTTGTCGGGATGAGCGGATTCGGGGCCAGCGCACCATATAAGGAACTCTTCAGCCAGTTCGGCATTACGCCCGAGAAGGTGGCAGAAGCCGCACGGTCCAAACTGCGCGGGCGTTGAATATCCTAGTATCGCGGTGTGTGTAGTTGAGCATTCTGCCGCAAAGATGATACCAACGCGCCGACCTTATCGTTTTGGCCGGATTTGGTCGGGCGATCCGCGTTTCATGCCCGCACGTGCGGGGTGCCTGCGCTTCGGCGGGGACCAATTATCGGATCGTTGGACCAATCGAGTTAAGGAGTGAACAGAATGTCCACCCGGGTTGCCATCAATGGATTTGGCCGCATTGGCCGCAACGTCCTGCGTGCGATCGTCGAGGGTGGACGCAAGGATATCGTCGTGGTCGCGATCAACGACCTCGCACCGGTTGCGACCAACGCCCATTTGTTGCGCTTCGACTCAATCCATGGGCGGTTCCCGGGAGAGGTCAAGGTCGACGGCGACAGCATCAATTGTGGCACCGGTCCCATCAAGGTTACGGCAATCAAGGATCCCGCCCAGTTGCCGTGGCGAGAGCTTGACGTCGATATCGCGCTCGAATGCACCGGCATCTTCAACTCAAAAGACAAAGCATCGGCGCACTTGAAAGCCGGCGCCAAGGCGGTGCTGGTTTCGGCTCCGGCCGACGGCGTCGATCTCACGGTTGTCTATGGCGTCAACCACGACAAGCTGACGAAGCAACACCAGGTCGTGTCAAACGCCTCGTGCACCACCAATTGCCTCGCGCCGGTCGCGAAGGTGCTGCACGACGCTGTCGGGATCGAGAAGGGCTTCATGACCACGGTGCATTCTTACACCAACGATCAGCCTTCCCTCGATCAGGTGCACAACGACCTCTATCGCGCGCGTGCCGCTGCGCTCAACATGATTCCGACCTCAACCGGGGCCGCGAAGGCGGTCGGCCTGGTGCTGCCCGAGCTCAACGGCAAACTCGACGGCGTCGCGATCCGCGTGCCGACGCCAAACGTGTCATTGATCGACTTCAAGTTCGTGGCCAAGCGGGCGACCACGAAAGACGAAATCAACGCCGCGGTGAAGCGCGCAGCCGAACAGCAGCTCAAAGGCATTCTCAGCTACACCGATGCGCCCAATGTTTCGCACGACTTCAACCACGATCCGCATTCCTCGATCTTCCACTTGGATCAGACCAAGGTGATGGACGGAAATTTCGTGCGCGTCATGTCCTGGTACGACAATGAATGGGGATTTTCGAACCGAATGGTCGACACCGCTGTCGCTATGGGAAAGCTGGTCTAAGCCCCGACACGGTGTCGGGCTGACGGCTCGCCGGATTAAGAGATGACCGGGTTTCGCACGCTCGATCAGGCCGACCTCAAGGGCAAGCGCGTGCTCCTACGCGTCGATCTCAACGTGCCGGTGGAAGACGGTCGCGTCAGCGATACCACTCGCATCGAACGTCACGCGCCAACGATTACGCAAATCGCCGACCGCGGCGGCAAGGTAATCCTGCTGTCGCATTTCGGTCGCCCAAAAGGGCGTGACCCCAGCCAGTCGTTACGACCGGTCGCCGCCGAGGTCGCCAAGATCATCGGGCGTCCGGTCGCATTTGCCGAAGATTGCGTTGGACCGATCGCCGAAGCGGCGATCGCCCGCATGCGTGACGGTGACATTCTTTGCCTGGAGAACACGCGCTTCTATAAGGAAGAGGAAGCCAACGACCCGGTCTTCGCGCGGAAACTCGGGGCGCTGTGCAACATTTTTGTCGATGACGCATTCTCCGCCGCGCATCGCGCTCACGCCTCAAACACCGGGATCGTGACCGAATCCGAGCTGCCTGCATACGCCGGCCGAGCCATGCAGGCGGAGCTTGATGCGCTGACGCGAGCCCTGGACAGGCCTGCCCGACCTGTTGCCGCGATTGTCGGCGGCGCGAAGGTCTCGACCAAGCTCGATCTTCTCGGCAACCTGGTGTCCAAAGTCGATGTGCTGATCATCGGCGGCGGCATGGCCAACACGTTCCTGGCCGCGCTCGGAAAGCCCATTGGAACATCCCTGGCCGAGCGAGAGCTCGTGCCGACCGCGCGGGACATCATGGATAAGGCCCAGGGTCTTGGTCGCGAGATCGTGCTGCCGCTCGACGTCGTGGTGGCACAGAAATTCGAGGCGCACGCCCCCTCCAGGGTTGTCGACATCGACAATGTCGGCCCAAGCGATATGATCCTCGACATTGGCCCGCGCAGCATCGAGCACGTCATATCCGTGCTCGCCCGGGTCAGAACACTTGTTTGGAACGGTCCCTTCGGCGCCTTTGAAAAGGAGCCGTTCGACACTGGAACGATCGAGGTGGCGGAAGCAGCCGCCGAGCTCACGCAGGCGGGCAAGCTTGTTTCGGTCGCGGGCGGCGGCGACACGGTGGCGGCACTCAACGCCGCCGGGGTCACCAGCCGGTTGAGTTATGTGTCGGCGGCCGGCGGGGCCTTCCTGGAATGGCTTGAAGGCAAGGTGCTACCCGGTGTCGAGGTGCTAAGGACACGAGCGGACCGCAAAAAGGGCCCGGCATCATCGAGGCGCGCCGTGGGTAGCCGATGACATGAGGAGGACGCGATGAACCTCGCAGAACTGCACAAAATCGCCTGCGCGATGGTAACGCCCGGCAAAGGCCTCCTGGCCGCAGACGAATCCTCGGGCACGATCAAGAAGCGTTTCGATGCGGTCGGAATCGAGTCGACGCCCGAAAGCCGGCGCGATTATCGCGAGCTCCTGTTCCGCTCGAGCGAGGCAATGTCGAAATACGTGTCGGGCGTCATCCTCTACGACGAGACCATCAGGCAAAAAGCCAAAGACGGTACCGCTTTGGTTGCACTGATCCAGCAGTCGGGCGCCATTCCCGGCATCAAGGTCGACAAGGGCTCCAAGCCGCTGGCAGCCTGCCCTGGCGAGCAGGTGACGGAAGGCCTCGACGGTCTTCGTGAGCGGCTGACCGAGTACCGCGAACTCGGCGCCAGATTTGCCAAGTGGCGGGCGGTCATCGATATCGGCCCGGGAATTCCGTCCCACACCTGCGTCGTCGCCAACGCTCACGCGCTCGGCCGCTATGCGGCGCTGTGTCAGGAGCAGGACATCGTGCCGATTGTCGAGCCCGAGGTTCTGATGGACGGCGCGCATGACCTGGATCGCTGCTATCAGGTCACGGAATTCGTTCTCAAAGAGACGTTCGAGCAGCTCTACGAACAGCGCATTGCGCTCGAAGGCATGGTGCTCAAACCAAACATGGTCGTTCCTGGAAAAAAATCCGGTCAGCGTGCGTCGGCCGAAGAGGTCGCGGAGCGAACGCTGAAGCTGTTAAAGAATTGCGTGCCGCCTGCGGTGCCCGGGATCGCCTTTCTGTCGGGTGGCCAGTCGGACGAGGAGGCGACCGCGCATCTCGACGCGCTGAACAGGCTTGGCGAACTGCCTTGGCACCTGACCTTCTCCTACGGCCGCGCCCTGCAGGCGGCGCCGCAAAAGGCCTGGAGCGGAAAAAGCGAGAACGTGGCTGCCGCCCAGCGCGCATTCACGCATCGGGCGCGGATGAACGCCCTCGCGGCGCTTGGCCAGTGGAAGGCCGACCTTGAGCGCCGCGCCGCGTAGAGCAGGTGATTTTTCTTCGAATCATCATCCCGCTCTACCCTCTTGTTGGAGCATGATCTTTCTCGAAACCGGTGCCCACTTTTCGGGATCATGCTCTGAGCCTCGGTACCTTCGCCGGCGCTGTTTGGTTGGGCGCCCGCCGGACGGGCGCGACTTTGTCGCGCACGCTTCCGGTCCGACTTGTTGCTCCCAATTCCGCCCGAATGCAGCGACAATCGATGCACCATGCCGCCTCGCCTGGAATCAGCTCGTCTGCAGCCCCAGCTCTATCTGGTGACGACCCCGGTCGCCGACCCGACTGCCATTCTCGATGCGCTGAAGGCGGTGCTCGGTGCAACCGACGTTGCCGCGGTGCTGATGCGGCTCGCCCCCGGTGATGATCGTGCGCTGATCAACAGGATCAAGGCGCTCGCCCCGATCGTGCAGGGCAGCGGTGCTGCTTTGTTGATCGACGAGCGTGCGGATCTCGCTGCACGCGCCGGCGCCGACGGGGCGCATCTGAACGGGAGCGCGGCATTGCTTTCGGCAGTGTCGGTGCTCAAACCGCAGCGCATCGCCGGTGCCGGTCGTTTGCCGACCAGACATGACGCGATGCTCGCCGCCGAGGCGGGCGCGGATTATGTCATGCTCGGCGAGCCTGATTCGGGTGGCCGCCGCCCATCATGGCCTGCGATTGTCGAGCGGGTTGCGTGGTGGTCGGAACTGTTCGAAATTCCTTGTGTCGCCTATGCGGAGCGATTCGAAGAAATGGGCGAACTATGCACGGCGGGTGCGGACTTCATTGCCGTTGGGGACGCGGCGTTCGCCGACCCACGGGGCTGCGCGCTTGCATTGGCGGCCGCGCGGCGTGGGATTGCCGCATGAGATCGGCTCGCTCGTTCATCGGTGTAATTGCCGCAGTCGCCGCGTTCGCCTGCACAAGCGATGTTGCCGACGCGCAGCTGCAGATCCCGCCCGAGTTGACGCCGCCCGAGGCCAAACCTGCGCCGCACAAACCTCCGGCCCCCAAGCCTGCGGTCGCGAAGCCAGCGGCCGCAAAGCCGGCGGAGCCCGCAAAGCCAACGGCATCAATCGGCGCGCCTGACCTTGCCTATGGCGCGTTCCAGCGGGGTTATTTCCTGACCGCCTACAACGAGGCCACCAAGCGCATCGAGGCGACCGGAGACCGCAAGGCAATGACGCTTTTGGGCGAGCTCTATGCCAATGGCCTGGGAATTCCGAAAAACGATACCAAGGCCGCCGAATGGTACAAGCTCGCATCCGACCGCGGCGATCCGGATGCGATGTTTGCGCTCGCGATGTTCAACATCAGCGGCCGCGCCGGACTCAACGATCGCAACGAAGCGGTCAGATTGCTCGCGGCCTCCGCCAAGCTCGGAAATGCACCCGCCGCCTACGATCTCGGGCTCCTTTATCTTGAAGGGCGCCAGTTCCCTCAGGACTTCGCGCGTGCCGCCGAACTTTTTCGGAGTGCCGCGCAGGGCGGCAGTTCGGAAGCGATGTATGCGCTTGCCACGCTCTACAAGGAAGGCCGCGGCGTTACGAAGGACGACGCCGAGGCCGCACGCCTGCTGGGCACCTCGGCTCTCGCCGACAATATCGACGCCGAGGTCGAGTACGGGATCGCACTGTTCAACGGCACGGGGGTCGCGAAGGACGAAACGGCGGCGGCGCGCATTCTGCGACGCGCGGCACTGCGCGGAAGCCCGATTGCCCAGAACCGCTTGGCTCGCATCCTGGCCACCGGCCGGGGCGCTGCGGCCGATCCTGTAGCCGCGATCAAGTGGCATACGATCGCCAAGGCCGGCGGGCTTGGCGACACGTTTCTCGATGAGTTCGCGAGCAAGCAAAGCGCCGAAACGCGCGCGGCCGGGGAAGCCGCCGCCAAGCCTTGGCTTCATGTTCAGTCCCGCTCTTGACGCCTGCCGGCGCGGCGGGCAGACCGGATGGCATGCTCAGGTCGGCGCTGCTCAATGTCATGATCGCCGCGGCGCGCAAGGCCGCACGCAGCCTCACCCGCGATTTCGGTGAGGTCGAGCATCTGCAGGTCTCCCTCAAGGGGCCCGGCAATTTCGTCAGCGCTGCCGATCATCGAGCCGAGAAGATCCTGCGCGAGGAACTGGCCAAGGCGCGGCCCGGCTATGGTTTCCTCGGAGAGGAAGGCGGTCGCCACGAGGGCACCGACAAGACTCATACATGGGTCGTCGATCCGCTCGATGGCACGACGAACTTCCTGCACGGCATTCCCCAGTTTTGTGTCTCGATCGGACTGGAGCGTGAAGGCACGGTGATCGCCGGCGTGATCTACAACCCGGTGGCGGACGAACTCTTCACCGGCGAACGCGGCAAGGGCGCCTTTCTCAATGATCAGCGTCTGCGCGTCGCCGCGCGCCGGCAGCTGTCCGATGCGGTGTTTGCGTGCGGCTTGCCGCACCGGGGCCGTGGCGACCTGGCGCTGTTTCGCAAGGAGTTTGGGGTCGTTCAGGACAAGGTGGCGGGACTTCGCCGCTTTGGTTCGGCGGCGCTCGATCTGGCCTGGGTCGCGGCCGGCCGCGTCGACGGCTATTGGGAACGCAATCTCTCGCCCTGGGACATGGCAGCCGGGATCCTGCTTGTGCGCGAAGCCGGCGGATTTGTGAGCGACCTCTCCGGCGGCGACGCGATGTTCGGCGCGGGCTCGATCGTTGCCGGAAACGAGGCGATGCACCATCAGCTGCTCGGGCTGCTCACCGGTATCTAGGTCGGGAGCCGTTCGTCCCCGCCGCGTCCGCTCAACGATGTCCGCGAATCGGGTAGAACTGGGGCGGGGTCCCGGAAACGTCAGATATGGCGGGTTACGTCGAGCGTCGCCTATGCCATATTCGCGGCCCCAGAGCCTGAGCCCATGGCCAATCGAGATCGCGACGTCGACCCGTTCAAGCTTTCATCGCCCCGGATTTTTCTGGTCCGGATGCTGGTCTTTCTCGTGCTTCTCGCACTGCTCGCATTCATTCTCTATCGTCAGATCTGGCAGGCTTTCCTCGCGAACCCGGGCCTCAACGCGCTCATCATCGGCGTGCTGCTGATCGGCATCATCCTCTCGTTCCGGCAGGTACTCCGGCTGTTTCCAGAAATCGCCTGGGTCAACGGCTTTCGATTGGCTGACCCCGGCCTCGCGCACGGCCGCGCGCCGGTTTTGCTCGCGCCCATGGCGTCGATCCTCGGTGACCGCGGTGCGCGCACGGCAATCTCGCCGCAGATCATGCGCAGCCTGCTTGACTCGATCGCGACACGACTCGACGAGGCGCGCGACACCTCGCGCTACATGACCGGCCTGCTGGTGTTTCTCGGCCTGCTCGGCACGTTCTGGGGTCTCATCGAGACGGTCGGCTCGGTCGGGGGCGTCATCCAGAACCTGAGGGTTGGGGGTGACGCGGCGGCGATGTTTGATTCGCTGCGCGACGGGCTGGCGGCACCGCTCAGCGGCATGGGCATCTCGTTCTCGTCCTCGCTGTTCGGACTGGCCGGCTCGCTGGTGCTCGGGTTCCTCGACCTGCAGTCGGGTCAGGCCCAGAACCGGTTCTATGTCAACCTGGAGGACTGGCTCTCCACCACGGTGCGCGACCTTGGCGGTGAACATCCGACCGCCGCGGTCGGCCCGGCCTCGAGCGAAATGAGCGCCGAGGTTCGCAATGCGCTCGATCGCATGCACGACGTCATCGTCGAGACCGGGTCAAGTAAAGCCGCGACCAACGCCATGGCCAATCTGGCGGAGGCGATCCAGGGCATGGTGCACCACATGCGCCAGGAGCAGCAGTTGATCCGCAATTGGGCCGACGCCCAGGCCGAGCAGAACAACGAAATGAAGCGGCTGCTGGAAATCATCGCTCGTGAGAGCACTCGGAGCAACTAAACATGGCGCTTGCTCGCTCCCGCCGCGCGATCGATTACTGGCCGGGATTTGTCGATGCCCTGTCGACATTGGTGCTCGGCATTATCTTCCTGCTGACCGTGTTCGTGGTCGTGCAGTTCTTTCTGTCGCAGGACATCGCCGGCAAGGATACCGCGCTGTCGCGCCTGAACGCGCAGATCGCGCAACTCACCGACCTGCTCTCGCTGGAAAAAACCGGCAAGATCGATCTCGAGGAGCAGGTCGCGCGGCTCAACGCGTCGCTGGCCGCCGCTGAAAGCGAGCGCGAGCGGCTGCGCGGCGCGGCCGAAGGCGCTGGTCAGGGCGCAGCGTCGGCGCGGCAACAACTCAGCCAGGCAACGAGCGCCCTCGAGGCCGAGAAGTCGCTCTCGGCGCGCGCCCTCGCCCAGGTCGATTTGCTCAACCAACAGATAGCCGCGTTGCGGCGCCAGTTGAGTGCGCTCGAAGACGCCCTGCAGGCATCCGAAACCAAAGACAAGGATCAGCAAACCCAGATCGCTAAGCTTGGGGAGCGGCTCAACATCGCGCTCGCCCAGCGCGTGCAGGAATTGACCCGGTACCGGTCCGATTTCTTCGGCCGGTTGCGCGAGATTCTCGGGAACCGCGCCGACATTCGCGTCGTCGGCGATCGCTTCGTGTTCCAGTCGGAGGTGCTGTTCGACAGCGGCCAGGCCGTGCTCAACCCGGAAGGGCGCACGGAGCTCGATCAGCTTGCCACCGCCCTGCTCGAGCTTGAACGCCAGATTCCTCCGGAGATCGCCTGGGTGCTGCGGGTCGACGGCCACACCGACGTGCGGCCGATCGCAAATATTCAGTTCCCGTCGAACTGGGCGCTGTCGGCGGCCCGCGCCATATCGGTCGTGCAGTATCTGATCAGCAAAGGCGTTTCACCTCAGCACCTGGTCGCCGCCGGCTTCGGTGAATTTCAGCCGCTCGACCCCGCCAATACCGAGGACGCCTATCGGCGCAACCGCCGCATCGAGCTCAAGCTGACTGAACGGTGAACGCTTCCGTATTGGTCGCATTTTCGGACGGAAAACCGGTGTCCACTTTTCCGGAAAATGCTCCGGCGGTCACGCTGCGGCCTTACGAAGAGGCTGATGAAGCAGCGACGATCTCGCTGTGGCAGCGCACCTGGCAGCTTGCCTACCCGCAGCTCGATTTCGCGGCGCGCGTCGACTGGTGGCGCGATCGCTGGCGCAAGGAGCTCGTGCCCGCCGCCGACATCATGCTCGCGGAGCTCGACGGCGTGCTCGCCGGTTTCGTCACCGTCGATGCGTCGGGCTATCTCGATCAGATCGTCGTCGCGCCGGAGGCTTGGGGTTCGAACGTAGCCGTCGCGCTCATCGACGCC
>DATIPA010000116.1:0-7989 GCA_035472475.1 Xanthobacteraceae bacterium
TCCCGGAAAAGCCGCGCATCCCTGCACGACCACCCCAGCTCTTTTCCGTCGATGGCAGGCGGGTTAGGTTCAAGCAAATGGTTCCGGAGTAGCCCAATGCCAACGCCCGACGACATTCGTTCGCTGGTCGAGCCCGGCCGCGTGCACCGCAGCCTCTATACCGATCCGGACATTTTCGAACTGGAGCTCGAACGTGTGTTCGGTAACGCCTGGATCTATGTCGGGCACGAGAGCCAGATCGGGCGCCCGGGCGACTTCATCGCTACTCGCATCGGGCGAAAGCCGCTGCTGCTCGCGCGCGATCGCGACGGCGCCATCAGGCTCGTCCACAATCAGTGCGCCCATCGCGGCGTAATGGTTGTCGCCTCCGAGAGCGGCCAGACCGACGAATACCGCTGCTGCTATCACGGCTGGACCTACGAACTCGACGGCCGCATCAAGGCGGCGCCGCTCCTGCACGGCTATCCGCCACATTTTGATCCCGCGAGTCCCGACGCCGGGATGCGGCGCGTCCCGCGGGTCGCGAGTTACCGCGGTTTCGTGTTCGGCAGCCTCGCGGCCGACGGTCCGAGCCTCGAGGACTTCCTGGGCTACATGACGACCTCGTTCGACGACATGATCGACCGCGCGCCTGACGGCGCGCTCGAGGTCGCGGGTGGAACCTTCAAGCATCGCTACCGCGGCAACTGGAAGCTCTATCTGGAGAATCTGTGCGACGCGGCGCATCCGTTGTTCGTGCACGAATCCTCAATCGTCGCGGCCAAACAACAGACCGACGATACCTATTCCGACGGTTCCGGCGAAATCGCGATCCGGCAGATGCGCCAGAACGGCGCGCCCTACTCGTTCTGGGAAGCGAACGTTGGAATCTGGTGCTATCCGAACGGCCACAGTTTTCTGGGCGACTACCACGACGATACCAAACTCGTTGCTGCGCTCAACGATCCGGCGTTCCGCGACTACATGAACGTCATGGAAGCCAAGAAAGGCAAGGAGCAGACCAGGAAGATCGTCGAGGTCCGGCGCTGGAACACCAACATCTACCCGAACGTCTCGTTCATGAGCCAATTCCAGCAGTTGCGCGTGGTGCATCCGGTCGCCGTCGATGAGACCGTGGTGCACACCTACAATTACCGCCTGCGCGGGGCGCCCGAGCAGATGTTCCGCAACACGGTCGCCTTCGCCAATATCGTGAACGGGACCGGATCATTGGTGCTGACCGACGATCTCGAAGTCTACAATCGCATCGCGTTCGGCCTTGCGAGCGCCGGGCCGGAATGGATCGAGATCGGTCGCGGCTTTATGAGCGACCAACCTGACCAACATGGCGGCCGTCGCGGCAAGAACTCGACCAGCGAAGTCTACATTCGCAACATGTTCGACGCCTGGCTCAGCTACATGGCGCCGGACCCGGTCCGACAGTCGGAGGCACGCGCACGTCCGCGCGTCGCCGGTGGGGGTGCGCGGCCGTGAGCGCGACGACAATCCACGCGGCAGCCGCGGCCAAGCCGACCGCCGCTCCGCTTGACGCCAGCGCGTGCGAGGCTTTTCTGGTGCATGAAGCGCGCCTCCTCGATGACGGCCGGTTCGAGGAATGGCTCGCGCTGTTCACGACGGATGCCTGGTACTGGGTCCCCGCGCAGCCCCACCAGGCCAATCCACGCGACACCGTGTCCCTGATCTACGACGACCGGCGCCTACTGGAGACGCGGGTGCGCCGGCTCGCAAGTCCGCGCATCTACTCGCAGGAACCGCGCTCGCGCACCACGCGCATCATTGCCAATGTCACAATTGAGGAACAATCCGACGACGCGCGCGTGTGTGTCGTCCGGTCCAAGTTCCAACTGCTGGAATATCGCCGCGATACACAAACGGCCTTCGGCGGCACGGCGTTTCATCGACTGATTGCTACTGACGCCGGCATTCGCATTGCCTGGAAGCGGGTCGATCTCGTCAACTGCGACGCCGTGCTTGATGGGCTGGTGGTGCCGTTCTGAGCCACTGCAGGTAGCTCGATCGTGTTTCTGCCTTCGCGCTGCAACACACCCGTTCGCGCAAAATGGCGGCACGCCTCGACCAAGGCCGCGAAAGCGATAAGCCATTGATTGAGTTGATAATGAGCTGCGCAAATGCACGCTGCGGCAGCTACAACAAATTGTCAAACAATATGTGGAACCAAACGCGCTGATGTGAGTTGCCTGCGCTTTTCAAGAAGTCCGCAATTCATGGGCATTGACTGTGACCAATAATCTAATCACGATGAATTAAACGTCAGCGGGGCGGCTGATCTCAATAACGGAGGAGGCGCCTCGTGTCGACGACGACCAAAATCATTTGGGCGTGGGGAACCAACACCCACATCGCATTTAATGCCACTACAGATATTCTTGATTTCGGCTGGTTCGCGGCCGGTCAATTCACCATCAGTGAAGTCAACGGGTCGGTGGTCATCGCGATTCCGTCCAATCACCAGACCTATACGCTCGACAATACGACGCTGAGTGAACTGCATCTTTCCAACATCGCCGGCAAGGATCCAACCGCGATCAGCGAATGGACCACGGCGCTCGGGAGTGCGACCACGACACCGCCTCCGGTAACCCCGCCGATCGTCACGCCGCCCGTCACACCACCGGTCGTCACGCCGCCTCCCGTCACGCCGCCGACGAGCGGCGCGAGCAGCTGGTCGTCGAGCGCCGTCTACACCGCGGGAATGACCGCGACCGAAAACGGCGTGACCTACAAGGCCAACTGGTGGGTGCAAGGCGTTGATCCGGCTCAGCACAGCGGGGTCGGAGACAGCGGTGAAGCCTGGACCATCATCGCGGGCGGGAGCAACGATCTCACCCCGTGGTCAGCGACCAAGGTCTATACGGCCGGCCTGGAGGTTACCGAAAACGGCGTGACCTATCAGGCCAACTGGTGGACGCAGGGCAGCGACCCCGCGCACAACAACGGCGCCAACGGCACCGGCGAGCCCTGGACCGTCGTGAGTGGGTCGGAACCGACGCACACCGTTCCGCTCGCGCCATCCGGCTTGGCGGCGACCGGAACGTCCTCCAGTGTGACGGATCTCAGCTGGAACGCTGCGAGCGTTCCCGACCATTCGGCGGTGACCGGCTACGCGATTTTCGAGAACAATCATCAGATCGCAACGACCACCGGCACTAGTTATGAAGTGACAAATCTCGCGGCGGACACGAGCTACCAATTCACGGTAACGGCGATCGATGCGGGCGGCTCGTCGCCGCAAGCTAATCCGATCACGGTGCATACCGCGGCCGCGCCGGGCGGCGGTTCAGGAGGCGGAACAAGTGGCGGCGCAAACCCCGCGCATGAATTCTCGCCCTATATCGACATGGCGATGTCGCAAGACGCCGATCTGCTCGCCATTTCGCACGCTTCGGGCATTCAGAACTTCACGCTCGCGTTCATGCTCGCCTCCGACAAAGGCATCGGTTGGCAGGGCGTCGGATCCATCACCGATGACACGCTCGTCAACGGCACCACGATCCTCCAGCAGGTGCAGGCGGTCCAAGCCGCAGGCGGCCACATCACGATCTCGTTCGGCGGTGCTGCCGGACAGGAAGCGGCGCTGACGGCGCCGAACGCATCGACCCTGCAGGCCGAATATCAGTCCGTGATCGACCGCTATCACGTCAATTCCATCGATTTCGACATCGAAGGCGCGGCGGTTGAAAATCAGCACTCGATCACGCTGCGCGATCAGGCCCTCGTCGGGCTCGAGCAAGCCAATCCAAACCTGCAGGTTTCCTTCACGCTGCCGGTGCTGCCGACCGGCCTCGTCGCCAGCGGGCTCAACGTGCTGCAGAGCGCAAAGAACGACGGTGTGAAAATCAACACGGTCAACATCATGACAATGGACTATGGCGCCGGCGTCGACAACAACGGGCAGATGGGCCAGGACGCCATCAGCGCGATCATGGCAACCGAGAAGCAACTCAGCAACCTCGGCGTCAACGCGCAGATCGGCGTCACGCCGATGATCGGGGTCAATGACATCGCGTCAGAGGTGTTCAAGCTCAGCGATGCGCAGGCGCTGCTGAACTACGCGCAAAGCGATCCCAAGGTGGCGGAGATTTCGATGTGGTCGGTCGCCCGCGACAACGGTAATAGCGCCGGCGCCCACTATGCATCGTCGGACAGCAGCGGCATCGCGCAGCATCCGTACGACTTCTCGGCAGTCTTCCACCAGTTCGATCTGCACGCGTGATCTGCGGTCGGGGTCCACATGCTGCTGACATAAACTGGCAGCAGCTGTGGTAGAGTGAGCCCGCCATTGCGGGAGCGATCGTGGCGCGCTCGGAACGTCTGCTCGAGTTGATTCAAGCGCTGCGGCGGCACCGGCAGCCGGTGAGCGGCGCCGCGCTTGCCGAGGAGCTCGGAGTCTCGCTCCGCACAATTTATCGCGATATCCAAACCCTGATCGGTCAGGGCGCCACGATCGACGGTGAGGCTGGCGTGGGCTTCGTACTGCGGCCCGGATTTGTCCTGCCGCCGCTGATGTTCTCGGACGAGGAGCTGGAAGCGCTGGTGCTTGGATCGCGCCTCCTCGCGCAACGCGCTGACAAGCCGCTGGCCGATGCAGCCCGCAACGCGATCGCCAAAATCGCGGCCGTCCTGCCGGGCGATCTACGCGACAGCATCGACAGCACCGGCCTGCTGGCCGGACCCGGACGAAGGCCGCCACCTGATCCGGTTGATATTGCGAGCATCCGGGCCGCGATCCGCACCGAGCGCAAATTGACCCTCGATTATACCGGCCCCAACGGCAAGCAGACCCGTCGCACGGTGTGGCCGATTGCGCTCGGCTTCTTCGATCGCGTGCGCATGCTCGCGGCCTGGTGCGAGCTGCGCCAGGATTTCCGCCATTTCCGGACCGACCGCATCAGCAGCCTGCGAGAGACCAGCCAGCGCTATCCCCGGCGCCGGCGCGCGCTGATGAAGGAATGGCGGGCAGCCGAAGGCATTCCGGAACAGTGATTCTGGACGTGTCTATGAGACACGACCGTGATTCTCGCTGCTGACAGAATCTGACAGCAGGCTCGCCTAAGGTGTCGCCGTCCTCAAAAACGGAGCGTCACCATGACCGACTTCAATTTCGTCCTGCTCTATGTGGAGAGTCCCACCGCGAGCGCGGCGTTCTACGCGGAGCTGCTGGGCCGGCCGCCGGTCGAATCCTCGCCAACCTTTGCAATGTTCGCGATGCAGTCGGGCGTCATGCTGGGGCTGTGGTCGCGCGATACGGTGGCGCCGAAGCCGGCCGGCGCCGGCGGCGGCAGCGAAATCTGCTTTACGGTGCCCGACGCCGGTGCGGTCGACGCGCAGCACGTCGACTGGCGCAAACGCGGGCTCCCGATCGCGCAAGCGCCGACCACCATGGATTTCGGCCGCACCTTTGTGGCGCTCGATCCGGATGGGCACCGGCTGCGGGTGTTTGCACCGGCGATGTCATGAGCCGGCATTGGATTGTCGTTGCGTCCGCGCAGCATGTGCAGCGCGGGCGGACGCGCGGGTTCATTCAGGCCTGCCACGGCAAACCGGGGCCGTTGCGGCGCATGCAACCGGGCGACGGCGTCATCTGCTACTCGCCAACCGGAACATTCGGCGGGAAGGACCGCCTGCAGGCGTTCACCGGCATTGGCACGGTCACGGACGACAACGTCTATCAGGTCGATATGGGCGGCGGGTTCCACCCATTCCGGCGCGACGTCGCCTATCTGGATTCACAGGCCGCGCCCATCGGGCCGCTGCGCAACGAGCTTGATCTGACCCGGGACAACCGCAACTGGGGATCGCGTTTCCGGTTCGGGCTCGTGCCAATTACACCCGGCGACTTCCAAAAGATTGCGCAAGCCATGAACGCGCGAGCGTGACGGGCCACCTGTGACGGAATAGCGGGTGACACAATGCACCCTCTCCTGTTTGCTAGCGGGCGTTCCTGCTAGGAGGCCCGGTGAGCAAATACGATTTTCGCCCGTTCGTGCCCAAGCCCGACTACCACCGCATCGCCAATCTCGGGCGCGACCACTACGAACACGCCGAACGCGCCGCCGCCAATCCGCGCGTGCAGAAGATGCTGCTCGAGCCCTGGGCCAAGCTCTATGAAGCGCCCTTCGTCGGCATCACCACCGACGGCAAGCCGCGCGCGAACCTGTTTTCCCGCAATCCGAACGGTGCGCCGGTCGAAGCGATGGCGGCGGCCGCCACCAACCTCCTCGCAGTTCTATCCCCGGAGCAGCGCAAGGTCGTGATGTTTCCGGTCAATGCGCCAGACTGGCGGCTTTGGAACAACACCGAGATCTATCTCTACCAATATGGCCTGCGGCTCGAGGAGCTGACCGAGAGCGTCCGCGACGGCGTGCTCGCGGTCGTGCACGCGAGCTTGAGCCCAACGGGGTACGAGAAGACCCGCGACGTCATGCGGCTCAATTTGTTTCTGGGCGAGCTCGTCGGCAACACCAAGGTGTTCGGCGAATTCAGCTACAACTTCGCGCTGTTCGGCGCGCCATCGACCAGCGAACCGTGGGGCTGGCAACTGATGGGGCATCACCTGGCGCTCAATTGCATCGTCGTCGACGATCAGTTGCTGCTGTCGCCGACCTTCATGGGCGCCGAGCCGAACTTTGCCGACAGTGGCCCGTTCGCGCACGTGCATCTCTTCCAAGACGAGGAGAACGGCGGCCTCGGGCTCATTCGTTCATTGAGTTCCCAGCAGCAGCAACAGGCGATCGTGAACCATTCGATCCTCGGCACGGATCAGCCGCCCGGCCGCTGGCATCCGGCCGATCATCTGCATCTCGGTGGCGCGCGGCGCGACAACAGCATCATCCCCTACGAGGGCATCCGGGCGGCCGAGTTTTCGTCCGAGCAGCGCCGCCGGCTGCTCAACCTTATCGCGGCGTTCGTGGACCCGATGCCGCCCGGCCCGCTCAAGGCCCGCATGGAGGAGGTCGAGCACCATCTCGCCGAAACGCACTTTTGCTGGATCGGCGGCACCGGCGAGCACAACCCGTTCTACTACCGGATCCAAAGCCCGGTCGTGATGATCGAGTTCGATCACCATTCCGGCGTCTATCTGACCAACGAACGGCCTGAAAAATTCCATGTCCATACGCTGGTGCGCACACCCAACGGTAACGACTACGGCGTCGATCTGCTGCGCATGCACTACGAACACGCCCACAAGCCCAAAGCGAAATGATCCAAAACCACCGACCGGGAGGATCTGATGAGCGCGGATCGCAGCAAGCGCCCTATTGTGCACTTCGTCGGAAGCATCCCCTTGCCCGACACCGAAACAGTGTTCCGCACATTGTCGGCGGCGGCTGGACCGCACCTCATCCGTCTTCCTGACGGCGAAACCGGGATCCGCAAGACGTGGATCCGGTTTCTGCAGGACGTGCTGGCGGAGCATCCGGCGATTGAACGCGCCAACGTTCCGCCGTTTCGCTTCACGCAATGGGACGGCAAGGTGTTGCGCGAAATTCCGCGGCTGCAGATCAAGCCCGGCGCCAAGCCCGACGCGGCGGGCTTTAAGACCGGCTATGCCGACATGGCGATCGAATCTTGGGCGGCGTTCGACCGCATGCAGAAAGCCGGCGTCATTCCGCCTGGCGTGAAGTTTCAGATCTGCCTGCCGACGCCGATCGCGCCGACCTATAACAATATCGTGCCGTCGGATCGGCAAGGTGTCCTGCCGGCACTGACCCAGCACTTCGCAGGCGAGGTCGCAAAGATCGCCAAGGCGATCCCCAACGACCGGCTCGCGATCCAATGGGACGTCTGCCAGGAAGTGCTCGCCTGGGAAGGCTACTACGACAAGGGACCGGTCGATTTTCGGACCGAGACGCTCGACGTACTCGGCAAGGTCGGCGATGCGGTGCCCGGTGCAGTCGAGCTTGGCTATCACCTGTGCTACGGCAGCCCGGCCGATGAACACCTGGTGCAGCCCAAAGATACCGGCCT
>DATIPA010000117.1:0-25623 GCA_035472475.1 Xanthobacteraceae bacterium
AATCCTTGTCGAGCCCGGCCATGATGCGCAGCAAGGTCGACTTGCCGGAGCCGTTGACCCCGAGCACGCCGATCTTGGCATCCGGATAGAACGACAAGTTGACGTTCTCCAGGACCTTGCGGTTGCCCGGATAGGTCTTGGACAGACCATGCATGTGATAAACGAATTGTCGGCCGTTCATTGCTGCGTCTCGCAAAATCCCGGGGTGGACCGCCCGCGCAATGTCCGTCGCGTTATGCGATGTCACGCCCGCGCATGGGTCGGAAAAAGCCCGCTTGATGTAACGATCAGCCCTGCAAAGGGCAAGGCGATCGCCATTTCCCGGCCCGCCCGCGATCGGCTACAGTCGCACAATGCTGAAAATTCTTGCCCCGATCTCCATGGCCGTCCTGCTTGCATCGACGGGATGGGCGCTGGAGGCAGGCGCCGACTATCCCACCCAACCGATCCGCGTCATCGTGACCGTACCGGCCGGCGGTGGGGTTGACGCGGTGACCCGGATCATCGCCGATGAGCTGCGCCAGCGGCTGGGCCAGCCGGTCGTGGTCGAGAACCGTGGCGGGCAAGCCGGCAATTTCGGGGCCGAGGCGGCGTTCGCGGCCGAGCCGGACGGTTATACCCTGATGGCGTCGCAGCCAGCGCCGCTGACGGTCAACGCGCTGCTCTACCGCAAACTGAACTACGACCCTGCCGCGTTCGTGCCGATCGCGATCATGACCACGATCCCGAACACACTGACGGTGCGGCCCGGCTTCCCAGCCAAGAGCGCGGAGGAATTCATCGCCTTTGCGCGCGCAAACCCGGGCAAGCTGAACTATGCCTCGCAAGGCACCGGAACGACCTCGCACCTCACAGCCGAATTGTTTCAGAGCCGTACCGGAGTGAAGATGGTGCACGTGCCCTACAAGGGGACCGCGCCGGCGCTCAACGATCTCATCGCAGGTCATGTCGATCTGATGTTCACCGAACTCGCCTCCGCGCTTGAGCTGCATCGCGCCGGCAGGGCTCGCATTCTCGCGGTCGCCGCAACAGAACGTTCGCAGCAGCTGCCTGATGTGCCGACGTTGATCGAGGCCGGCGTGCCGGGCTTCGAATCCGGAACCTGGAACGCGATCTCGGCGCCGCCCAAAACCCCTCCGGCGATTGTCGCCACACTCAACAAGGCCATCATTGACGCGCTCAACGCGCGGGATGTGCGCGCGCATCTCGCAACGCTGAGCACGCAGCCGGCCGAAACGACCCCGGCGCAGGCGGCGGAATTTATCAAGGCCGATGCGCGACGCTGGGCCGACGTCATCCGGGCGGCCGGCGTTACAGCCGATTAGGTTCATTGGACGAAATTCAGCGGGACAACACGATGCGCTGTGCAATTCTCGACGACTATCAGAACGTTGCTCTGAAGATGGCCGATTGGTCAGCCATCTCGAAAACCGTCGAGATCAAGGTGTTCAATCAGTGGATTCCCACGGCGCAGGTGCCGGCGGCGCTGAAAGGCTTTGAGATCGTGTGCGCGATGCGCGAGCGCACGCGGTTTCCCAAGCAAGTGCTTGAGGCGCTGCCCGACCTTCGTTTGCTGATCTCGACCGGGATGCGCAATGCGGCAATCGACGTCAAGGCGGCGAACGAACGTGGCGTGGTGGTGTGCGGGACCGGCGGGTCCGGCAATCCGACCGCGGGTATCGCGATCGGCCTCATGCTCGAGCTCACCCGCCACATCGGCTATGAAAACGCCCGCCTGAAAGCTGGGGCGCCGTGGCAGACAACGATCGGCATCGACCTCGAAGGCAAGACGCTCGGCGTGGTGGGCTTGGGCAAGCTTGGGACGCGCGTCGCCAACATCGCAAAGGCGTTCGGCATGAACGTCATTGCGTGGAGCCAAAACCTGACGCCGGCGAAATGCCAAGAGGCGGGCGTGACCTACGCCAGCAAAGAGGATTTGTTCCGCACCGCGGACATTGTCTCGATCCACCTCATGCTCAGCGATCGTTCGCGCAGCCTGATCGGGGCGAAGGATCTCGCGCTGATGAAACCGACCGCCTACCTCATCAACACGGCGCGCGCCGCAATCGTCGATCAAGGGGCCTTGCTCGCAGTCTTGACCGAGCGGCGAATCGCGGGCACCGGCCTCGACGTGTTTGAGACCGAGCCGCTGCCGCTCGACAGTCCGCTGCGCGCGCTCGACAACGTGGTGATAACCCCGCACCTCGGGTACGTGAGCGTGCAGGCCTATGAGGTGTATTTCAGGGAGATCGTCGAGGACATTCGCGCCTTTCTCGACGGCAAGCCCATGCGCGTGATACCGGCCTGACTCGCTCGGAGCCTTGTAACTCATTGCAACATTAGAATTTTCTGCGCTGACGTCGGCGGCCGGCCAGTGCGCCCGAGGGATGCGGCCCGCGTTGGGGACACTGCCCAATTGGCCGGAAGGAATCAGGGTTGGTCGTAAGAGGGTTAGATTGCCCTATCGGATAAGGCTTTTTCGTGACACGGTCTTGCTGCATTTTTGTTTTGAAACGCTCGCATTTGTAGGTAGAGTTGAACCAAGGGGGGCCAGCCGGTGCGGGGGTACGGCCTCACAAAAAAGCGCGCTGAATACATTCGAAGTGGGGCGAAGCTATCCATGCCATCAGGGGTTCGTGTTTTCGTCGATTTCGACGGGACGATCTCGCTTGAGGATACAACCGACGTCATCCTCGAGCGTTTTGCTGATCCGGAATGGCGCAAGGTCGAGGCTGAGTGGCTTGCCGGAATAATCGGATCGCGGGAGTGCTTGGCGCGTCAGATCGATCTTGTGCGAGCGACACCGGAGGAACTTGATTCGGTGGTGGAGGACGTGCCGCTCGACCCGCACTTTTCCGAATTGGTCGCGCTGTGCCGAAGCCACGGCGTGCCGCTGACCGTCATCTCCGACGGTCTCGACCGGATCATCAAGAAGATGCTCGCGCGCGCGGGTGTCGATGTTCCCGTGCTCGCCAATCGACTCGAGTCGCGAGGGCAGAACCGCTGGCAGCTGGGCTTCCCGCATCAAGCGGGCGATTGCCGCTCCCAGGCCGGTCACTGCAAGTGCCAGGCGCTTGCAGGAGAGCCGGACAAGGTTCGCATCCTGATCGGCGACGGCCGCTCGGATTTCTGCGCCGCGGAGACCGCCGACCTCGTGGTCGCCAAAGGCGCCCTCGCCGAGCACTGCCAAGTGGCAGGTCTTGCCTATATCGTGTTCGGCAATTTTGCGGGGGCAACAACGCTGATTGCAGATTGGATCGGAGGCTTGCGACGCCTGGACGGAAAGGCGCGTTACACCAAGGGCACGATCCATGCGACCACCGCTTAGGCTCGCCGTTACCGGCAAGGAAGCGGATTCTGCATCGGCCCCGGATGCCGCCGAACTGCTAAAGCTCGAGGCGATCTACTGCTCGCACGGCGACACGGTTCACTATTCCGAACCGAAGATCTTCGACCGTTGCGAGGGATCTTATCTCTACGACGCCGAGGGCAGGCAGTATCTCGACCTGCAAATGTGGTACTCGGCCGTCAATTTCGGCTACGCCAACCGCCGTCTCAACGACGCGCTCAAGCGCCAGATTGACCGGCTGCCGCAGGTCGCGAGCCAATATCTGCACCGCGAGAAGATCGAACTCGCCGCCATGATCGCGCGCGATGCCGAAGCGAAGTTCGGCCGCAAAGGTCGCGTGCATTTCAATGTAGGCGGATCTCAGGCGATCGAGGATTCGCTCAAGCTCGTGCGCAACGCCAGCAACGGCAAGAGCCTGATGTTTGCGTTCGAAGGCGGCTACCACGGCCGCACGCTGGGCGCTTCTGCGATTACGTCGTCCTACCGCTATCGACGCCGTTTCGGCCATTTCGGCGACCGTGCGCATTTCCTGCCGTTTCCGTATCATTTCCGCGGCGCCAGGGGCATGAGCAAGGAGGAGTACGGCGTTGCCTGCGTGCGGCAATTCGAGCGGCTGTTTGAGAGCGAATATAACGGCGTATGGGATCCGAAAGCCGGCCAGGCCGAATACGCCGCGTTCTACGTCGAGACCATTCAGGGCACCGGCGGGTACGTGATCCCGCCCAAGAATTTCTTTGTCGAATTGAAGAAGGTGCTCGACCGCCACGGCATCTTGCTGGTGGTCGACGAAATCCAGATGGGTTTCTTCCGTACCGGCAAGCTCTGGTCGATCGAGCATTTCGGCGTGACGCCGGACGTGATCGTGTTCGGCAAGGCGCTCACCAACGGGCTCAACCCGCTATCCGGTCTATGGGCAGCGGAGGAGTTGATCAATCCGAAGGTGTTTCCGCCCGGCTCGACCCACTCGACCTTTGCGGGCAACCCGCTCGGGACCGCGATCGGGCTCGAGGCGATGAAGCTGATGCACGACGAGGACTTTGCGACGTCGGTCCCAAAGAAAGGCGCGTATTTTCTCGAAGGCCTGCAGGAGCTCAAGCGTCGCCACAAGATCATTGGCGACGTCGACGGCCTCGGCCTCGCGCTGCGGGTGGAAATCTGCGAACCGCACGACAGCTTCACGCCCTCCAAGGCGATCGTCGACCGCATGGTCGACGAAGCGCTCAAGGGCGACCTCGAGCACGGGGGCAAACGCTATGGCCTCGTGCTCGACATCGGCGGGTACTTCAAGAACGTGATTACGCTCGCACCCGCGCTCACCATCACCTACGATGAGATCGATCTGGGCCTTGCGCTCCTTGATCAGCTCATGACCCGCGTCTCGAAAGCGTGAGCATGCCATGACGGTCATTGATCGCAGCTTCAAGGTTGGCAAAGGCCGCACCGGCTTTCTGTTGATCCACGGTCTTGGCGGCACCCCGGTCGAACTCAAGTTCGTCGCCAAAGGCCTCGCCCGCCGCGGATTCCTGGTGCATTGCTGCCAGCTCGCGGGCCACTGCGGCAGCGAGGCGGATCTGGTCGCAACAACGTGGCATGACTGGTACGCAAGCGTCGTAACCGCGTTCGACGAGTTGCGGGCGCAATGCGACACCGTGGTGGTCGGCGGCCTGTCGATGGGCGGCGTGCTGGCGCTGCATCTCGCCGCGCAGCGGCCAGACGACGTACACGGACTTGTGCTGTACGCGCCGACGCTTTGGTACGACGGCTGGTCGACGCCCTGGTACCGCTTCATCCTGCAATTCGCGCTGTGGTCGGCGTTCGGACAGGCGATCGTGCGCAGGGTTTACCGCTTCACCGAAGGCGAGCCATACGGCATCAAGGACGCGGCCATTCGCGGTGTGGTGCTGGCGGCGATGAAATCCGGCGACAGCGCGCAGGCCGGAATCCTGACCACACCGGGCGACTCGGTGTGCCAGCTCCACAATCTCGTGCAGGTGGTCAAGGGCGAGCTTAGGAGCATCACCACGCCGGCGATGATCGTCCAGGCGCGCGAGGACGATCTCTCAAGCCTCAAGAACGCCGAATACCTGCAGCGCCAAATGAGCGGCCTCGTCGGCACGATCGTGCTCGACGACAGCTACCATATCGTCACGGTCGACCGGCAGCGCGACCTGCTGATCGAAAGCACGATGGCGTTCGCCACCATGCTCGCGGTCCGCCTGCAGCTCGAGGCGATGAGCGGGGACACCGTGCTGCCGATGAACACGACGCACGCCGCCACGGCTCGCCCGGCGTCCGCGCCCGACGATGCGCTTCCCGACGCGGCCCAGGCCCCGCGGTTACCTTAACGGGCAAACACGCTTGCGTTAAACTGCCTCCGGCGCCCATGATGGCGCGCGGATAAGCATGTATTTGTGGCGTCGAGCGTAAGTCATGAAGGCGATCATTGTCGGTGGCGGCATCGGCGGTCTTACGGCCGCGCTTATGTTGCATGCTCGCGGTCTTGATTGCGAGATTTTCGAACAGTCGGAAGCGATCCGCGAGCTCGGCGTCGGCATCAACACGCTGCCGCACGCGATTAAGGAGCTGGCCGAAATCGGACTGCTCGATCGTCTGGATCAGGTCGCGATCCGCACCTTCGAGCTGTTCTACACCAACCGCTTCGGTCAGGAGATCTGGCGCGAGCCGCGCGGCACCGATGCCGGCTATGACGTGCCGCAGTTCTCGGTGCATCGCGGCCACTTGCAGGGCGTCATCCTGCAGGCGGCGCGCGCGCGGCTCGGCGAGGCGCGCATTCACACCGGCCATCGGCTCGGCGCCTATACCCAGGACGACGCCGGTGTCACGGCCTATTTCTTCGATCGCACCGGCGCGCATCGCCACACCGCGCGCGGCGACGTGCTGATCGGCGCCGACGGCATCCACTCAAAGGTGCGCGAAACGCTCTATCCGAACGAAGGCCCGGCACGCTGGAACGGCGCCATGCTGTGGCGCGGGGCCGTGGACTGGCCAGTGTTTCTGACCGGCCGCTCGATGATTGTCGCCGGCGGCATGGCGGCAAAACTCGTGATCTATCCGATCGCCGCCGGCCGGCGCGACGGCACGCGGCTGACCAACTGGGCCGTCGTGGCCAAGATCGGCCCGGACGGGTCGATCCCGCCGAACAAGGAGGATTGGTCGCGGCCGGGCCGCTTCGAAGACCTGATGCCGCATGTGCGGCGGTTCGACATTCCGTTCGTTAACGCACAGGCGCTGATCGAGGCCACGCCGGAATTCTGGGAGTACCCGATGTGCGACCGTGATCCGCTCCCGCGCTGGTCACACGGGCGCGTAACCCTGCTCGGCGACTCGGCGCATCCGATGTATCCGGTCGGCTCCAACGGCGCCTCGCAGGCGATCCTGGACGCGCGCTGTCTCGCTGACCGGCTCAAGGGCGACGAGCATCCGGTTGCTGCGCTTTGGGCCTATCAACAGGAACGGTTGCCGCCGACGGCGCAGATCGTGCGCATGAACCGCAGTGGCGGCCCCGAAGGTGTCATCGACGCGGTCGAAGCGCGCGCGCCGGACGGCTTCTCCAATATCGACGATGTGCTCAGTTTCGAGCAGCGCAAGGCGATCGTGCGCGGCTATGCCGCGACTGCCGGCTTTGCGCACGAGCAGGTCAACCGGCCCGCGAAAGCGGCGTAAGCGCGCCTCCGCATTCGAACAGTACGCTCAGGCCGGCGGCGGCGGCAGGAACACGACTTCGTGCTTGGCCGACAACGCCACCACTTCGTTCGGCGTCTGCTCCGCCATGCTGTGGATCGCCCAGAACAAATCGTAGAGGCGGCGGGTCGGCGAGACCCAGAAGAAGCATTTCACCGGCTGATCCGACTTGTTGAAGATGCCGTGGGCGATCCCCATCGGCAGCCGGATCAGGTCGCCGGCGGTCGCCGCAAAATCCTTGCCGTCGAGCACGAGATCGAAGCGGCCCTCGAACATGTAGATAAACTCGTCCTGGGTCGGATGAATGTGCGGCGGCACGAAGGTGCCGGGCGGAAATGTCGCGTGCCAGGAGAACGATGACTCGGAGAGGCTCTTGGGCACGTAGGTCTGGCCGAGAATGTTCCAGGAGATGCCGTCGATCCCGGTGTTGGTCTTGGTGATGCCTGCGGTGAGCGGTTGCATGAACGCGAGATCTCCTGTTGCGCGATGACGCCACAACGTTCCCGCAGCCTCCCGTTGCGTGCGGAACGATATGGGGAAATTGCTTGGGGCCCATTCAATCACGAAAGCGGTACGGCCGAAACGCTTCCAACGTGACGCACGCGATGCATTTGCCGCTATCGTAAACGCCGCTATGATGCGGCACCGGGAGATGATCCCGGGACGAGCCTGTAAGAGCTTGATTTTCAAAACGTTCGTGGCTGGCACGAACGATCAGGAACATCGGCACGACCCGTGCTTCGGCAAACGATCGAGGCCGGATCGGCCGCTTGGCGCGGGAGGAGATTGAACATGTTGTCACGAGCAATCGGCGTCACTGCCGCGATCGCATTGGTCGCCGGCAGCGCGATGGCGCAGGACAAGGCTGCGGACAAGTTGAAGATCGGCCTGATCACGACGCTGTCGGGTCCGCCGGCGGCCATCGGCCAGCAGCAGCGCAACGGACTTGCGCTCGCGCTCAAGGAACTCGGCGGCAAGCTCGGCGGGCGCGAGGTCGAGCTCCTGGTCCAGGACGACGAGCTCAAGCCCGACGTCGCGGTGTCCAAGGTCAAGGCCTTCATCGAGCGCGACAAGGTCGATTTCGTGGTCGGTCCGGTGTTCTCCAACGTCCTGGCGGCGATCCTCAAGCCGGTGACCGAAAGCGGCACGTTCATGATCAGCCCCAATGCCGGCACGTCGAGCTTCGCCGGCAAGGACTGCAATCCGAACCTGTTCGTCGTCTCCTATCAGAACGACCAGAATGCCGAGACGATGGGCAAGTACGCGCAGGACTCCGGCCTCAAGAAGGTGTTCCTGATGGCGCCCAACTATCAGGCCGGCAAGGACGAGATCGCCGGGTTCAAGCGCTACTACAGGGGCGAGGTCGCCGACGAGGTGTACGTTCCGCTCAATCAGCTCGACTACGCGGCCGAACTGTCGAAGATCGCGGCGGCTGGGCCCGACGCCATCTTCGTGTTCCTGCCGGGTGGCATGGGCGTCAACTTCGTCAAACAGTTCCGCCAAGCCGGGCTGGCCGACAAGGTCAAATTCCTCTCCGCATTCACCGTCGACGAGGGAACCTTGCCGGCCCAGCAGGACGCCGCGGTCGGATTCCTTGCGGGCGGAAACTGGGCCCCTAACATGGACACCCCGCAGAGCAAGGCGTTCGTGGCAGCCTACGAGAAGGAATACGGCGCGGTGCCGGCAACCTACGCGTTCCAGGCCTATGACGCGGTCAAACTGCTCGACAGCGCGCTCAAGATGACCAAGGGCGACACCACCAACAAGGACGCGTTGCGCGCGGCGCTGAAGAAGGCCGATTTCAAGTCGGTGCGTGGTGACTTCAAGTTCAACACCAATCACTATCCGATCCAGAACTTCTATCTGGTCAAGGTCGCGAAACGCCCGGACGGCAAGTATCAGACCGAAATCGTGCAGAAGGTGTTTGGCGACTTTGCCGATCCGTACGCCGCCGACTGCCCGATGAAGTGAGTTCGACCTTCGCACGGCACAGCGCCCACCTCTCTCAGCCTGCGGGGAGAGGGAGCGCGCCCTCAATCTGGGAAGGCGCCGTGTAACAGATGCCCATCACCCTCCTCATCGTCCAGATTCTCAACGGCCTGCAGCTCGGCGTGATCCTGTTCCTGATCGCGGCCGGGCTGACGCTGGTGTTCGGGGTGATGAATTTCGTCAACCTCGCCCACGGCGTCCAATACATGCTCGGCGCCTATCTGGCGGTGATGTTTTATGGACTAACCGAGAACTTCGCTGCCGCGCTGGTGCTGGCGCTGGCAATGGCTTTGCTCCTCGGTCTCGCGCTCGAGTTCGCGGTTTTTCGCCATCTCTACGACCGCGACCATCTCGATCAGGTGATCGCGACGCTGGGCGTGATCCTTTTCGTGAACCAGGGCGTGAAGTTCTTATGGGGGGCCGCGCCTCTGTCGCTGCCGATCCCGGACATTCTGTCGGGCTCGGTGGTGCTGATGCCTGGCCTGCTCTATCCGGTGTGGCGCCTCGTGGTGATCCTGGCCGGCCTGCTGGTCGCGGCCCTCCTGTTCATTCTCGTGGCCTATACGCGGGTCGGCATGCTGGTGCGCGCGGGCGCGACCAATGCCCCCATGGTGTCGGCGCTCGGCGTCAATATTCGCCGCCTGTTCATGATCGTGTTCGGCTTCGGCACCATGCTGGCGGGATTCGCCGGCGTTATGGTGGCGCCGATCCTGTCGGTCGAACCCGGCATGGGCGACAGCATCCTGATTCTCGCCTTCGTGGTGATCGTGATCGGGGGCATCGGCTCTATTCGCGGCGCGTTTCTGGGCGCGCTCCTAATCGGGCTCGTCGATACGCTCGGGCGCTCGTTCTCGGTCGACCTCCTGCGCCTGGTCCTCGACCCCTCGGCGGCGCGCACCGTCGGCCCGGCGCTCGCGTCCATGCTGATCTATCTATTGATGGCGCTGGTGCTGTTCATCCGTCCGGCCGGGCTGTTCCCGGCCCAAGGCCGCTGAGATGGTGGCCCTCCCCGCGCCCGCGGCGCAACGTAGCGCGCCGGCCGACGTAATCGCCCCGGCGCTGATCTTCGTCGCGCTTGCAGCCGTGCCACTCGTCGCGTCCGTCGGGGCGCAAACCTACGTGTTGGACCTGGTCTCCCGCATCATGATCTTCGCGATCGCGGCCGTGGCGCTCGACGTCCTGATCGGATACGGCGGATTGATCTCGTTCGGCCACGCGGCCTTTGTCGGGCTTGGCGCCTACGCGGTCGGCATCCTCAGCGCGCACGGGTTTGGCGACGCGCTGATCGCGCTGCCGGTTGCGCTCGCCGCCTCGGCGCTATTTGCGCTTGCGACCGGCGCCGTCTGCCTGCGCACGCACGGCGTCTACTTCATCATGATCACGCTCGCGTTCAGCCAGATGATGTTCTTTACCGCGGCCTCGCTCGCACCCTATGGGGGTGACGACGGACTGACGGTGCGTGCGCGCAGCACGATCGCCGGTTTCGCGCTCATGCGCGATGCGCTGTCGTTCTACTACATCGTGTTTGCTTGCCTGCTCGCGACCTACCTCCTGTGCCGCGCGCTGCTCGGCTCGCGCTTTGGTCGCGTGTTTTGCGGCGGGCGCGAGAACCCGATCCGCATGGCAAGTATCGGGTATGACGTGTTCCGCTATCAGCTCGTCGCCTACGTGATCGCCGGCGCGATCGGCGGCCTCTCCGGTTTTTTGCTCGCCAATGCGGTCGAGTTCGTGAGCCCGGCCTACATGTCGTGGCAGCGCTCGGGCGAGCTTGTCATCATGGTGCTATTGGGCGGCATGGGCACGCTCTACGGCGCGGTGATGGGCGCCGCCGCATTCGTGTTGGCCGAGGAATGGCTCTCCGGCCTGACCGAGCACTGGAAAATGATCTTCGGACCGCTGCTGGTGCTGGTCGTCCTGTTCGCGCGCGGCGGACTCGTCGGCCTCGCCGCACGGCTCGTGAGGTCCAAGGCATGAGCGAGCCGGTGCTGCGGATCGAAGCGCTCTGCAAGCATTTCGGGGGCCTCCTTGTCACCGACAGCGTGACGCTCGCGATCAATCCCGGGGAACTGCACGCGGTGATCGGGCCGAACGGCGCCGGCAAAACCACGTTAATCAATCAGATCTCCGGCCTGATCAGGCCCGACGCCGGCCGCATCGAGCTCGGCGGACGCGACGTGACCGCGCTGCCGACGCATGCACGTGCCGCGCTCGGGGTTGCGCGCTCGTTCCAGATCACCTCGGTGCTGCCGCGCTTCTCCGCACTGCAGAACGTGGCGCTGGCGGTGCAGGCACGCTCCGGATCGAGCTTCCGGTTCTTCGGCCGCGCCGATCATGAGCGGGCTCTCAATGAGGAGGCCGAAGCGGTGCTGGCCGAGGTCGGGCTCGGCGCGCGGGCGCACGTGCCCGCGCTGGCGCTCTCGCACGGCGAGAAGCGCGTGCTCGAGCTTGCGATTGCGCTGGCCATGCGCCCGAAACTCCTGTTGCTGGACGAACCCATGGCCGGCATCGGCCGCGACGAAACCGAACGGCTGATCGCGGTGCTGCGCGCCCTCAAAGGCCGCTTTCCGGTTCTCCTCGTCGAACACGACATGACCGCCGTGTTCGCGCTCGCGGATCGCATATCGGTGTTGATCTATGGGCGCATTCTGGCGAGCGGCGCGCCCGACGTGGTGCGGGCCGACCCGGCGGTGATCGCAGCCTACCTCGGCGACGAGATGGAATGATGCTGAGCGTGCAAAACCTCGCTGCCGGCTACGGCCCCGCCCAGGTGCTGTACGACATCAGCTTTGAAGTGCGGCCCGGCGAAGTGGTGACCCTGCTCGGCCGCAACGGCATGGGCAAGACCACCACGATCCTGACCCTGATGGGGCTGGTGGCGGCGCGCGGCGGCGCCGCGCGCTTCGATGGCATGTCGCTGATTGGGCTTCCGCCCTACCGCGTGGCGCAGGCCGGGCTCGGCCTCGTTCCGGAAGGCCGTCAAATCTTTCCGGCCCTGACCTTGGAAGAAAACCTGATCGCAACCGCGGCCGCTCGCTTCGGCCCGCCACGCTGGACGATCGAGCGCATCTACACGCTGTTTCCGAAGCTGGCGGAGCGCCGCCTCCACATGGGCAATCAATTGTCGGGCGGCGAACAGCAAATGCTGGCGATCGGCCGGGCGCTGATGACCAACCCCAAGCTGATCATTTTGGACGAGGCGACCGAAGGCCTGGCGCCGCTGGTGCGGACCGAGGTATGGGCAGGCCTCGCGCGCCTCAAAGCGGAGGGTCAGGCCATACTGCTGGTCGACAAGCACCTCGACGCGCTCCAAAGGCTTGCCGACCGGCACGTCGTGATCGAAAAAGGGCATGTTGTATGGAGCGGAACGTCCGCCGCGCTTGCCGCCGATCCGACCGTGCGCCAACGCTATCTGCAGGTGTGAGACGCCATGAAACGAGCCGCTCAAGCATGGTTCGGCGCCGCGCTGATGATGCTCGCCGCCGCGACGGCGTCGGCGCAAACCGTACCGGATTGGGACGCTGTCATCGCCGCCGCTAAGCGCGAGGGCCAAGTCGTCGTCTACTCGACCTACATGTCGCCCAAGACGCATCAGGCGGTCGGCGAAGCGTTCGAGAGGAAATACGGGATCCGGGTCGAGCTGCTGCAGGGGCGCGGCGAGATCCGCGAGCGCGTACGTATCGAGCAGGCGAGCGGGCGCTATCTCGGCGATGTGCTGCATACCGCGATCACGGTCGCGATCCGGGCGCGCGACGAGAACCATAGCCTGCAGCCGCTCGGGCCGATGCCCGGCCTCGCGCGCCTGAAGCCCGAGTTCAAGCGTCGCGCCGACGATTACATGGCGCCGATCTTCACCATCAACTACGGGATCCTGGTTAACACCCGCCTGGTCAAGCCCGGAGATCAACCAGGCGGCTGGCAGGACCTGCTCGATCCGAAATGGAAGGGCAAGATTCTGGCCGATGACCCGCGCGCGTCCGGCGGCGGCCGGGTCATGTTTCACATGACCTACGACAAGTTCGGCCGCGGCTTTCAGGAGAAGCTTGCGACCCAGGAGCTCGCGTTTGCGCGCGACTACCAGGAATCCGTGCGCCGGGTGGCGCGCGGGGAATATCCGATCTACGTGCCGTTCATCCTGTCCGAGGTCGCAAACCTGCGCGGGCTGCCGGTGAGCTATGTGATCCCGCGCGAAGGCGTGACCTACGGATCCTACGCGTCGACCATTCTGAAGAACCCCCCGCACCCGAATGCCGCCCGGCTGATGGCGGATTTCTACCTATCGGACGAGGCGCAGGCGGTTTACGCGCGCTCCGGCCACGGCATCACCATCATGGATCTGGCCGAGAAGCTGCCGCCGGAGATCGAAAAACTCGCGAACGTACCGCCGCTGGTCGATGAGGATTTCACCCGCATCGACGAGATGTTCGCCAACGCCCGCGCGATCTACAAATAGGGATAGGTCAACCCGACGACGCGCGGTCGGTCACACTTCAACGACCACGTAGCTCTCTTCCACGCGCACCGGAAAGGTCTCGGCCGCGTAGGGTCCTTTCACCAGCTCGGCGCCCGGCTCGACCGCGGTTTTGAATTGCCTGATCTTGAGATCGTTGGGGTCGCACCAGGACTGGCCGGTGCGGATGTCGAACTCCCAGCCGTGCCAGGGGCAGCGCACGAATTCGCCCTTGCGGGTGATGCTGTAGGTGCCGGGACCGTTCGATCGCACGAGGCCGACCACGCGGCCCTCGCACATCGGCCCGCCGGCGTGCGGGCAGCGGTTGGCGAGCGCAAAGAACGCGCCGTCGACGTTGAACACGCCGATCTCCCGGCCCTTGATGGTGACGAGCTTCCTTTCGCCCGGCTTGATCTCGCTCGTGGCGGCGACGACGTGATGGCTCATCGCAAACTTACAGTCGATACAACGCCTTGGCGTTCTCGCGGAAAATCCGCGCGCGCTGGCTTTCGGTCAGGTTGATCTTGAAGGTATAGCGCGGATCGTCGAAATCCCAGTGCGGGTAGTCGGTCGAGAACACCAGCCGGTCCCAGCCGAGCCAGTCGATCACATCGGTGAGATGCGCCCCGTTCTCGGGCTCCGCGATCGGCTGGCTGGCAAACCAGAAATGCTCGCGCAGGTATTCCGACGGCGGACGCTTCACGTGCGGCACTTCGGTGCGCATGCGCGCCCAGTGCTTGTCCATGCGCCAGCCGAACGCGGGTGCCCAGGTGAAGCCGCCCTCGATCAGACAGACGCGCAGCTTGGGAAAGCGCTCGAACACGCCCTCGAAGATCAGGCTTGCCATCACGCCTTGCATGCCGGACTCGAACGAGTAGTGCTCCTGCATGTAGTAGGTCGGCCAGCCCGAACCGGTCGACGGATGTCCGCCGCTCGCGCCCGCCGGATGCAGCCCGATCGGCAGGCCTGCCGCTTCCGCTGCGGCGAAAATCGGCCAGTAGCGCCGGCGGCCGAGCGGCTCGGAGGTGCGCGGCGAGACGATGATCTGGCGGAACGCGGTATCGAGCGCGCGCGCTTCGATCTCGGCAACCGAAGTTGCCGCATCCTCCTGCGGCACCACGATGCCGGCGCGCAGGCGCGGCTCGGGCTTCACCCACTCCTCGAGCTGCCACTCGTTGACCGCGTGCGAGAGCGCCGCCGCAAAATCCTGGTTCTGTTCCTCCATGCCGCCGCGCGCGAGCGCGACCAGCATGCCGATCTCGACGCCGTTGCGGTCGAGATGCTGCGTGCGCATCAGCGGCAGATCGGACCCGGGCGGGCCGCCGTCCGCCGGATAGGCGTCGACGCGCTGGCCAGCGGCCTGCATGCGCGGATGCGTGAGCTGTCCGTTGAGGCCCTGGCGGATATGCGCCCCGTAGGTCTTGGCATGATCCTGCCAGCGTTCCGACAGGTAAGGACGCAGCGCGGCGGGCGACTTGTGGGTCGGATGGATGTCGCAGTCGACGATCGCCAGCCGCTGCTGCAGGGCTTTCTCCCGGACCGGCGCGTTCACGGCACTTTCTCCTCACTCGTTTGCGATTTGCCCACGATTCTAGTGCTTCCCGCGAGCCGCGGATAGGTCGCGAGCGGATTGTCGACCAGCATGCGGCGCATGGTGGCCTCCGGCAGGCCAACGGGCAGCGCGTCGAGCCCGTCGAAATGCCAGTGCGGATAGTCTGTCGAGAACAGCAGCACCTCGTCGGATCCGATGTGGTCGAGCGTGCGCGCGAGTTTGTCGGCGTCCGGCGCGTCGACCGGCTGCAGGGTGAAGCGCACGTGCTCGCGCACGATCTCGGCCGGCGCGCGGTCGAGCCACGGCACCTCCGCGCGCACGCCGCGCCATTCCTTGTTGGCGCGCCAGAGCAGCGTCGGCAGCCAGGTGAAGCCGGCCTCGCTGCACACGAGTTTGAGTTTCGGAAACTGCTGGAACACGCCTTCCGCAATGAAGCTGATCAGCACGTTCTCGAACGCGGTCGAGTTGGCGACGTAATCCTCGACTTGATAGGACGGCCAGCCCGAATAGGTCGGCGCCGTCCGGAACGTGCTACCGGCGTGCAGCGCGATCGGCAGCCCGTGCCGCTCGGCCGCCTGATAGACCGGCCAGTAGCGGCGATCACCGGCGAGCGCGTCGCCCATCACCAGGCTGAGCACCTGCACGAAGCGCTGATCGCCCGCGAGCCGCTCGATCTCGCGCACCGCGAGCTCCGGGTTCTGCATCGGCAGCAGCATCGAGGCGCGCAAGCGCGGATCGCGGTCGAGCAGCTCGCGCGCGGTCCAGTCGTTGATCGCCGAGCACAGCACCGCGGCCATGTCGGCGTTAAAGAGCGCCACCGCGCCATGCAGCACGTTGCAGATCGCGATCGACGACCCGAACGCATCGAGCGCCTGCCGGCGCAGCGCCGCCACGTCGCTGCCCGGAATGCCGTTCTCCACCCGCCAGTCCGGCCGGCAGCTCGCCGGCGCGTTGGGCGGAAAACTCATCAGCGTGAACGGATAGCGCTCGATGTGACGGTTGAGGAACTGGTCGTGCCAGTAGTCGGGCAGATACGGCAGCAGCGCCGCGGTCGACGGCACGGCCGGATGCATGTCGCAATCAATGGCGCCGGGGGGAACTTGCATGGCTTGCAGTCATGGGAAATTGGGAGCGCGCGGTCAACACGTTGCTATCACCGCATCCGAGTGCCTCGTATCGCGGACGAGCACCGGCGAGCGAAGCGAGACGGCGCGCAGATCCCCCTCACCCGACGCCTTCGGCGTCGACCTCTCCCCGCCGGGAAGAGGTGGAGACTGCGGCACCGCTGTGCCACAACGTCACCTCTCCCCAGCGGGGAGAGGTCGATTTCGAGTGCAGCGAGAAATCGGGTGAGGGGGAGCCGACGTCGAGGCCGAACCGCTACCCCACGATGCGGCTGATGTCGGCCCCGCAGGCGGAGAGCTTGTCCTCGAGCCGCTCAAAGCCGCGATCGAGGTGATAGACGCGGTTGACCATGGTCTCGCCCTCGGCCGCGAGCGCGGCGATCACGAGCGACACCGACGCGCGCAGGTCAGTCGCCATCACCGGCGCGCCCTTGAGCATGTCGACGCCTTCGATGGTCGCGGTCTGACCGTCGAGCGTGATACGCGCGCCCAGACGCGCCAGCTCCTGCACGTGCATGAACCGGTTCTCGAAGATGGTCTCGGTGATGCGCGAGACGCCACGTGCGCGCGTGCTGAGCGCCATCACCTGCGCCTGCAGGTCGGTCGGGAAGCCCGGGAACGGCTCGGTCGTGACCTCGACCGGGAACAGGCCGTCGCCATTGCGCGACACCCGCACGCCGGTGTTGGTCACCGCGACTTTGGCGCCGGCGTTGGTGAGCAGGTCGAACGCCGCCTGCAGCAGTTCCGGACGCGCCCCGTCGAGCATCACATCGCCGCCCGCCATGGCGACCGCCATCGCATAGGTGCCGGTCTCGATGCGGTCGGGCAGCACGCTGTGGCGCGCCCCCTTGAGCCTCGGCACGCCCTCGATCACGATGCGCGACGATCCGGCGCCGGAGATCCGCGCGCCCATTTTGTTGAGACAATCGGCGACGTCGCGGATTTCCGGCTCGCGCGCCGCGTTCTCGATCACGGTCGTGCCGTTGGCGAGCGATGCCGCCATCACGGCGGTGTGGGTGCCGCCGACCGTGACCTTGGGAAACACGACCTCGCCGCCGCGCAGGCCGTCCTTGGCCTTGGCGACCACATAGCCGCCGTCGATCTCGATCTTTGCGCCGAGCTGTTCGAGCGCCGTGATCAGCAGATCGACCGGCCGCGTACCGATCGCGCAGCCGCCGGGCATCGACACGCGCGCTTCGCCCATGCGGGCGAGGAGCGGTGCGATCACCCAGAAGCTCGCCCGCATCTTGGAGACGAGCTCGTAGGGCGCGGTGGTATCGACAATATTTGCCGCCGAAATGTTCAGCGTCTGGCCCTGGTAGGCGGTGTCGCCGTTACGCTTGCCGGACACCATGATGTCGACGCCGTGGTTACCGAGAATGCGCTGCAGGGAGGCGACGTCAGCGAGCCGCGGCACGTTGTCGAGGATCAGGATTTCCTCGGTCAGCAGGCTCGCGATCATCAACGGCAGCGCCGCGTTCTTGGCGCCCGAAATCGGAATCGTGCCGTGCAACGGCTGGCCGCCGACAATGCGGATGCGATCCATGTTACCCCCACCCTATTGAAGGTCGCCCCTCCGGCCAATGACCGGGAGCCCTTAGCCTAACCCCTTAGGCGTTACCCGTCCGTTTGTGGTTGGGGAATCCGGCGGAATTGGGAGCTTGCGGGGGCTCCGGTTCGGTTCCCTCCCCGGCGTCCCTCGCCCGACCCTTGGCTTGTGCCTTGCGTCGCTTGAGGTTTTCCCGCAGCGCCGTCCCCAGCCGGTCATTGCGGGGCGCGTTCCGGGGCGATTTTGGGGGTGCGTGGTCGCTCATTTAGGGGGCTGTTTAGGCCCGCGAAGCGCCCTGACACAAGCCGTTCGGGGTCGTTTGGGCATACTTGCGGCGCGCTGGGCCCCATGGCAAGGCACCCGGCGCTTGCGGGGAGTGACATGAATCTCGGACAAAAACGCGCTGTGATTGCAGCGGGCATGATCGGCAACGTGCTCGAATGGTACGATTTCGCGATTTACGGCTACTTTGCCCCCCAAATCGGAAGGCAGTTCTTCCGGCAGGAGGATCCGGTCGCGCAGCTCCTGTCGGCCTTTGGAGTGTTCGCGGTCGGATACCTGATACGGCCAATCGGCGGCGCACTCGTCGGCCACATTGGCGACCGCTACGGCCGTCGCACCGCGCTCACCTTCTCGGTCACCGCGATGGCGATCCCGACCTTCCTGATCGGGCTGCTGCCGGGATATGCGACGCTCGGGCTCTTGGCACCGATCGCGCTCACGCTCCTTCGCCTGGTGCAGGGGCTTTCGGTCGGCGGCGAATATATGGTGTTCTTGGTCGAAACGGCGCCTGAGGGCCGCCGTGGCTTGCTGGGTGCACTGACGGCGTGCGCATCCGCAGCCGGCATTCTGCTCGGTTCGGCCGTCGGTGCGGGCTTCGCGGCGAGCATGTCCGAGGCCGCGTTGGCATCCTGGGGGTGGCGCCTTCCCTTCCTGCTTGGTCTCGCCGTCGGCATCGCCGGCTACGTTCTGCGCCGGCGCATGCTCGAGACGGCGCCGGCGGCGCGGCGCAAGCGCGCTCCGATCGTCGAGACGCTGCGCGATCATTGGCGCACCGTTCTTGGGTTCGCCGGCTTATCGGCGTTCAACGCGGCCGGCTTCTACGTCGCCTTCGTTTATCTGGTGAGCTGGCTGCAAAACGCCGACGGCATTCCGCCGTCGCGTGCGCTCGAGATCAACACATTCAGCATGGCGGTTCTGTTGCCGATGGTGATCGCTGCCGGCGCATTGAGCGACCGGTTTGGGCGAAAGCCCCTGCTCATGCTCGCATGCGTGCTCGGCTTTGTCGGGGCCGTTCCGTTGTTCTTGCTCCTGAACCACCCATCGGCGCTGCTGGCGCAACTGGGTCAACTCGGCTTTGTGCTGATTGTCGGTCTCTATGGCGGCATCCTGCCCGTCGTCTTGGTGGAAGCGGCGCCGGCGTCCGTGCGCTGCACCGCCGTCTCGCTGGGCTACAATATTTGCGTGGGGGTAGTTGGCGGGTTGAGCCCGCTGATGGCGGCCTGGCTGGTCCATCGCACCGGCGACGAGATCGCGCCGGCATTCCTGATCATGGCCGCGGCCGCTGTCACGTTTGCGGCCATCATGCGCTTTCGCGAAACCTATCGGGCACCGTTCCCGCTCGGCGCGCCGAAGCCGGCGGCAGCCTACGCATGAGACGGCGCCTGATCAGGGATCCGTGTCGCGCAAGCGGCCGGGCCGGCGCTTGCGGTGCCCCGTTGCATATGGCAAGGAACCCGTCGCCTGCGCGAAATGATCGTCTTTCCGTGCCCGTTCCGGCCGGCCGGCTTGCTGCGGTAGCTCAGTGGTAGAGCACTCCCTTGGTAAGGGAGAGGTCGAGAGTTCAATCCTCTCCCGCAGCACCAGTAATCTTCAACTAACACTCAGCGAATGACCGCATGTCCGGCCTTGGGCTCGGGCTCTGGAATGTCCTTGTAGACCAGGCTGTCGAGCCCGCCGAATTTCTCCAAGACGATGGCACGCATCACGGTTCTCCATTCGATCGGCGCGTTGCGACATCAGCGGGCGAGGAAGTCGCGGATTGCCGCCCCGATCTCGACGGCATGCGTCTCCAGCGCGAAGTGGCCCGTGTCGAAAAAGCGGACGACCGCGCCGGGGATGTCGCGCTTGAACGCTTCGGCGCCCGCCGGCAGGAAGAATGGATCGTTCTTGCCCCACGCCGCCAGGAACGGCGGCTTATGGGTCCGGAAATATTTCTGGAATGTTGGATAGAGTGCAACGTTGCTCTTGTAGTCGCCGAATAGGTCAAGCTGCAGCTCGCCCGCGCCGGGTCGGGCCAAATAGTAGTTGTCGAGCGAATAGCCGTCAGGAGACACCACAGCCGCATCGGGCACGCCGTGTGTGTATTGCCAGATCGTCGTTTCGGGTGTGAGGAAGGCGCGCAGCGCTTTTCGGTTCGCCTGCGACGGGTCTTGCCAGTAAGCCCGGATGGGACCCCAGCCCTCGCTCAGCCCCTCCTCGTAGGCATTGCCGTTTTGCGAGATGATGGCGGTGATCCGCTCAGGATCGCTCACGGCAAGTCGGAAGCCCGTCGGCGCGCCGTAGTCAAAGACGTACACGGCAAACCGGCTGAGGCCGATGACGTTTGTGAAGCGCTCGATCACGCGGGCGATGTTGTCGAACGTGTAGCTGAATTTTTCCCGCGGCGGCATGTCGGACTGGCCGAACCCGGGAAGGTCCGGAGCGACGATATGAAATCGGTCGGCGAGGAGCGGGATCAGGTCACGGAACATGTGGCCCGCAGTCGGGAACCCGTGCAGCAGCAACAGCGTCGGCGCATCGGCTGATCCCGCCTCGCGATAGAAAACCTTGAAACCGTCGACGTCGGCTGTGCGGTATCTGATAGGTGCCATCAAACCTCCCTCTGCCTTGTAACCTATTACCTAGGGTCAAAACAGTTAGCGTTTGGAGGGCGATAGCCGGCCGCTTGGATCCGCGTGCCGGCTCATGCCCAGTTCAATAGCGCTTGACGGGCTATGCCAAGCGTTGCATAACTTGTCAATAGCCGTCTGACAGGTTATGAAATACCTCTTTTGCCTGGTTCGCGAAGGGGGCCAATCGTGCACCACAGATCGCCTGCAATCTTCATTGCCGGGTCACTCGGCCTCGATTTCCTGAACTCCGTCGCGACACCGGTCGACACGCCGACCGACTGGCTCGACAACGGCGATGGCCTCTTAGGCTGGCTAACTCAAGCCAAGCTTGTTCCAGCAGACGCGCTGGATGAGTTGAGGGCGCGAGCGATGCCAGGTGAGCTGGACAAGATTGCGGACCAGGCCCGTGTTCTGCGCGAGTGGTTCAGAGGTTTCGTTCGCAAGCATATGGGCCGTTCACTTACGCCCAAAGCGCTGCATGAACTGGGCCCTCTGAATAGGCTCTTGGAGCGCGATGAAGCGTTCGGCCAAATATCACGGCATTCCGATAGCGATGGCGATCGCTTGGAGCTTCAAATGATGCGGCGCTGGCGATCTCCCGAGGCTCTATTGCTGCCGATCGGTGAAGCGATGGCGAGGTTCGTATGTGAAGACGATTTCGCCGACGTGAAGGCGTGTGAGGGACAGAGCTGCACGCTGGTGTTTGCCGACCGAACGCGGAGACGGGCGCGAAGATGGTGCAGCATGGCGATCTGCGGCAACCGCGCCAAACAAGCCGCACACCGCAAACGACTCAAGAAGAAGCGATGACAAGCTGAGGAACTACAGGCGGGCGACAGCAACAGGAGTCCTATAATATGGCCGCTCTCCCCCTGATCGTCTTCGATGTCAACGAGACGCTTCTCGATCTTGAAACAATGGAGCCGACTTTCCAGCGCATATTCGGTGACAAGAACGCAATGCGCCTGTGGTTCGCTAACCTCATCATGTATTCCGCTGCCCTGACCGTGACCGGCTGCTATGTCCCATTCACGGAAATCGGCGCGGCAGTGATGAAAATGCTGGCGGATACGCGTGGCATCAAAGTTGATGACAAGGACAAGAAAGAGCTTACGGAAAAGTTTTCCACGATGCCGCCCCACCCCGAAGTTCCGGCGGCTCGCAAGCTGCGCAATGCAGGTTTTCGGCTCTTCGTCCTCACGGACAATCTGCTTGAAGTGCAAACGCGCCAGCTTGAGCATGGCGGCATCGTCGATCTGTTTGAACGACGATTCAGCGCGGATGGCGTGAAGCACCATAAGCCGTCGCGCGAGGCTTATGCTTACGTCGAGAAAGAGCTTGGAGTTGAACCCTCCCAGCTCTGTCTTATCGCCTGTCACACATGGGACACGCTCGGCGCCGTTGCGGCGGGCTGGGGGGCTGCGCTGATCAGGCGTGTCGGCAACGATGTCCTGGGCGTCGGCCCTCAGCCTCAGATTGTAGGCGACGACCTGAACGACGTTGCCAATCAACTCATCGCTCGACACGCGGGGCGGACCTAATCTCACGGAGGACGATCATGTCTCGACCGGAACAGTTCGACATCCTGATCCTCGGCAGCGGCAAGAGCGGGAAGCTATTGGCCTGGCACATGGCGCAATCGGGGCGGCGGGCCGCCGTCGTCGAGCGTCGCTGGATCGGCGGCTCCTGCCCGAACATTGCCTGTCTGCCGAGCAAAAACGAAATCTGGAGCGCCAAGGTCGGACACCTGGCGCGTCAGGGTGCACGCTTCGGGGTGGTGACCGGCCCGGTCACCACCGACATGGCGACCGTTGTCAAGCGCAAGCGTGACATGGTCCAGCGTGAGATCGCAGCACACCTACATAATTACAAGACGACCGGCGCCGAGTTGATCATGGGAAGCGGCCGCTTCGTCGCGCCGAAAACGCTGGAGGTGCAACTCAATGACGGGGGAACGCGCGTACTGGGCGGCGATCGCGTGTTCATCAACGTCGGAACCCATGCCGCCGTCCCTCCCGTTTCCGGTCTCGAGGCGGCGCGGCCGCTCACTCACATCGAGGCACTCGAGCTCGACTATCTCCCCGCGCATCTGATCGTGCTGGGGGCGGGTTATATCGGCCTCGAACTGGCGCAGGCTTATCGGCGGTTCGGCAGCAGCGTGACCGTGATCGAGCCAGGACCGCAGCTGATGGGGCGGGAGGACCCCGACGTCGCGGCCGAGGTGCAGCGGATCCTCGGTGACGAAGGCATCCGATTTTTGCTGGCAACCCAAGCCCTCAACGTCCACGGGCGGTCTGGAGAGGACGTCAGAGTGACGGTTCGCACACCCTCAGGCGAACAGCAAATCGAGGGCAGCGACATTCTGGTCGCGGCTGGCCGTAGTCCCAACACCCGGGAGATCGGGCTCGAGCAGGCCGGCGTTGCCCTGGACACGCGCGGATACATTCGCGTCAACGAGCGGTTGGAGACCACCACGCCCGAGGTCTGGGCCATGGGGGATTGCGCCGGCAGCCCGCAGTTCACGCATGTCGCCGGCGACGACTTCCGGATCGTCAGGGACAACCTGGCTGGCGGAATGCGCAGCACGCGCGACCGGCTGGTGCCTTACTGCATGTTCACCGACCCGCAACTCGCGCACGTCGGACTGAGCGAACGCGACGCGCAGCGCGAGGGCATCGCGGTACGTGTCGCGAAGCTGCCGATGAGCGCCGTCTTGCGCACCGAGGCGACGGACGAAACACAAGGTTTCATGAAGGCACTTGTCGGTCGCGACGATGACCGCATTCTCGGCTTCACCATGATCGGCGCCGAGGCCGGGGAAGTCATGGCCGCTGTGCAGACCGCGATCCTGGGAAAACTCCCGTATCAGACACTCCGCGACGCCATTCTCACGCACCCGACCATGGCGGAGGGGCTCGGATCGCTGTTTGAAAATGTTCCACCGCAAGCTTCTTCAGCCAGGGTGGACCGACCGCTCGCCGCAACTGCCTAGCGGGCTACCAGTCCGACGCCGGCTTCGAAGCCGAGCTTTTGGCCGGTGTCGTGGTCGAAGGCGCCGTTAACGCGCGTCCGCTCGAAGAAGTCCGCTAGAATCCGGGCGCCGACTCCAGCTGGTCGAACCAGTCGTATCCCATTTCCTTGACAATGCGGTTGCTGATCACGATCAATCGCGCCCCAGCGTCCGGCGCGGCGAAATGCTGGTGAATGGTGAACGGCGGAACGTAAATGAAATCCCCGCGCTGCCATTTGAACTGCTTGGGTTCCGCGTTCCAGTCCCAGGCGAATGCATCAAGGCAGTCGAATTTCAGATCCCAGTGCAGGTCGTAGCCGGATCCTTCGGCCACGAAGATGATTTCCTCCCACATATGCCGGTGTTTGCCGGAGCGGGCCCCTGGCTCCAGGAACTGCATGTAGGCTTCGACGCAGCATTCCTTCGTATTCAGCCGATTGTGAACGAGGTGCTTGATCAGCCCGTCCGCGCACCGTTCGAACGGCATGTCCTGCGAGTGGACGACGTTCAAACGCGCTTCGTAGTTTTGCCGGAATTCCGCGGATGCGGCGACATCGTCGGCGCGGAACCTGCACGTCTGCGCGCCTCTTCCGGCCACGTCGCGCTCTTCGATTGCCTTGCTCATGTGGCTGTCCTCTCGCGGTCCTATTGCTGGAGTCCACTTTTCGGGATCATGCTCTACAAGTCGGTCGGTGGCTTGAAATCCTCATGCCCTTTCGGCGGCTCGGTTGGCGGATACGACACGATTTTTTGAAACAGCAAGTGCATGAACAGAAACAGCGGTTTGGCCTTGAACACCAACAAAATGGCTTCGTTGTCGGGATCGTCATTGAAATGCTGGTGTACGCATCCATTCTCGACGATCATCACGTCGCCGGCCTGCCATTCAATGCGCTTGCCGTCGTGGATGTCGTGGCCGCGGCCCTTGAGCACGTAGAACACCGCACTGTTGAGATGGCCGTGCTTCTGGCCGTAAGCGCCCGGCGCATAGACCTCGATATGCGTCTCGATCGACTGGGTGACCGCCGTCGCCTGGGGACTAATGACGTGCTTGCCATAGAGTTGCGGTCCGCCTTTCCAGGGAAGATCGCGCGATGAATAGACGCGCGGCTGATCGACCAGCGCCTGGTAGAGATCGCTGTAGGTTCCTTCCAGCTGACGCACAAAGACGCGGTTTTTTGCCCAGCGTTCCCAGACATGCTCATGCTCATGCTCGTGGTCATGGTCATGCTCGGGGTGATTGTGGCCCGGCCCGGGCGTGCGATCGTAGAGTCCCGTCATTGTGGCCTCCAGTGAGGTCTCGTCAGCAAGAACACATCAAATCAATCCGCTGCCGGCGCTGAGGTTCGGCAGCAGGTCGCCGAGCCATGAACGCGGCCAGGCCGCATGCAGCGCCAGGTCAAACACCAGCCAGCACACCAGGCTGGTTGCTGCCGCGTAGCCGAGCGAACCGATCCACGACTCGCGAAATCCCCAACGCATGTACGAGAATATGAACACGCAAATGGCCGGAATGAAACCGATGAGGGCGATCAGCGCCAGCAGCAGCGCGAGCCAGGCAAAATAGGCGATCACGCGCGGCGTTGCGCCGTGCGGGCGTTCCGACGCCGCCGGTTCGGGACCTAGAACCTCATAGACAAGATTGAGCGTCGTCGCCACGAGCGCAATCACAGATGCGGTCAGCGGCACCAGCTTCGCCGGGGTTGGCCAATCTAGCGCAGAGACGATCGCCGCGACGATCAGAGCCATGATCGCGAGGGTAAATGCGGCCGGCGGGCGCACGCGAAAGCGCCGCACGCCGACGTTTCGCAGCTGCGCGATCACGTCGAACGCAAGCTTGGAGAGCGGCCGGTAGAGGCACCAGGCCACGATGGCCAGAATGACGAGAACCATCGGCCGCAGTACCCAACCCAGCCCGTAAAGTTCGGTCGAGATGAACAGATAGCGTTCGAACAGGCTGCCGATGACCAGCCCAAGCACCAGGGGCGGACGCGGCCAGCCGAAGTC
>DATIPA010000118.1:0-3714 GCA_035472475.1 Xanthobacteraceae bacterium
GCGGTAGTGTCCGCCGCATCGAACTCGAGTTCCTCGATCGCGGTGGCGCGCCGCTCGACCTTCTCGGCCGAGATCAGGATCTGGCGCACGTCCTCGTTGGCTTGGCCGAAGTGTTGTTGCAGCTTGAGTACGCGATCGCGCATGCGCCCGACATCGCCGATCATGTGGGCGACCTCGATTCGGATTCGATCGGCGGCCTCGCGCATGCGCGCGTCCTTATGGATCTGCTGCATCACCTGGATCGCCAGCATCAGCAGCGAGGGCGATACGATAATGACGCGCGCCCGGTAGGCCTTCTGCACGATGTCGTCGAAGCCGTCGTGCAGCTCGGAATAGACCGACTCGGCCGGCACGAACATCAGCGCAACGTCCTGGGTTTCGCCTGGGATCAGGTATTTGCTCGCGATGTCGTGGACGTGGCGACCCAGATCCTGGCGCAGCCGCTGCGCGGCGATGCGCCGCTGCTCGTCGGTGCGGGCTTCGCGGTGCGCGGTCACGGCTTCGAGCGGGAATTTTGCGTCGATCACCAGCGGCGGCTGGTCGGGCAGATACACCACACAGTCGGGCCGCGTGTTGTTGGAGAGCGTGAACTGGAATTCGAAACTGCCCTTGGGCAGCCCATCCTGCACGATCGCTTCCATGCGGGCCTGGCCGAAGGCGCCCCGCACCTGCTTGTTGGAAAGCACGTCGCGCAGCGAGGTGACCTGCGACGACAGTTCGTTGAGGTTTTTCTGGGCGCTGTCGATGACCGCGAGCCGCTCGTGCAGGTGTTGCAGCCGCTCAACGGTTTGTTTGGTGGTCGCCTCCATCGATTGGCCGATCCGGCCCGACACCGCGTCCAGCCGTTCGTTGACGAGGCGGGCGAGCTCGGACTGCCGCGCTGCGAGACCTTCGCCCATCGCCTGCACCCGGCCGATCGCCTCGACCTGAGTACGCGCCATTTCGGCGAGACACGCCTCCAGATCCTCGGTCCGCTCCGCCTGCTGATTGGCGTCGCGCGAGCGCGCCCCGGCCGAGCGTGCGACCACGATCACCAGCGCGAGCAGGGCAACAACGAGTACCGCCGCGATCGCCGCCAGCGCGACGCCAATGCTGATGGGAGTGTTGGCCACGGTGAGCAGCGTTTCGGACATCGCGCCTTCTAACCGATTCGGGCGACCAAGGCGAACGAACGGCGAACGGAAGCTGTGGAGCGACTGCGTTAAGTAGCGGCTGCGCCGACGCATCTTGGTCGGATTGACCGAGCCGCGGTATGCCCCTACATGCGCGCAATGGCACTGCGTAAGATCATCACCCTCCCCAGCCGGAAGTTGAAGCAGAAGTCGGAACCGGTCGGCAAAATCACGGCCGATATCCGGGGGCTCGTCGACGACATGTTCGAGACCATGTACGAGGCGCCCGGCATCGGACTCGCGGCCGTCCAGGTTGGCGTCCTCAAGCGCATCGTCACCATGGATCTCTCCAAGAAGGAGGGCGAAAAGAACGCCCGCGTGTTCGTCAACCCGGAGATCGTGTGGTCGTCGGATGACACCTCGGTCTACGAAGAGGGCTGCCTCTCGATCCCCGAGGTGCATGAGGATGTCGAGCGCCCTGCGCGGGTGAAGGTCAAGTTCCTCGATCTCGACGGCCAACGGCACGAGGAAGAGGCCGAAGGCCTCTACGCCACCTGCATCCAGCATGAGATCGACCACCTCAACGGGGTCTTGTTCATCGACCATATTTCCAAGCTCAAGCGCGACCGCATCATCAAGAAATTCAGCAAGGCGGCGAAGCGCGCGGCGGAGTAAGCTCTCCGCTGGAGCAATCCTTTGTAGGAACATCGTGTGGCATTGCGCCTGATCTTCATGGGCACGCCGGACTTTGCGGTGCCGACGCTCGTCGACATGATCGGACGCGGCCACGAGGTCGTGGCGGTCTATACGCGCGCGCCGCGGCCGGCCGGACGCGGGATGGAGCTCAAGCCGAGCCCGGTCGAACAGGCGGCGCGCGGCTTCGGCCTCAATGTTCTGACACCTGCGACGCTGCGGAACACTGAAGCGCAGGACATCTTCAGCCGTCACAACGCCGATGCGGCCGTGGTCGTCGCCTACGGGATGATCCTGCCGAAACCGATCCTCGAAGGTGTGCCGTTCGGTTGCTTCAACCTGCACGCCTCGCTGCTGCCGCACTGGCGCGGCGCCGCGCCGATCAACCGCGCCGTCATGGCGGGTGACGCGCAATCCGGCGTGATGGTGATGCAAATGGATGAGGGGCTCGACACCGGACCGATCGCGCTGTCCGAGCGTGTCGCGATCGGCCCTGACATGACGGCCGGCGAACTGCACGATGCGCTGGCACCGATCGGCGCCGACCTGATGGGACGCGCGCTCGGCGCGCTGGAGCGCGGCGCGCTTACGCTCACGCCGCAACCGACAAACGGTGTGACCTACGCCGCCAAGATCGCCAACGAGGAGACTCGGATCGACTGGCAAAAGCCGTGGAAGGCGGTACACGATCACATCCGCGGGCTCTCGCCATTTCCGGGCGCCTGGTGCGAACTGCCTGACGGTGCGCGCGCCAGGATTTTGCGCACCACCAAAGGCGACGGCGCGGGCACGCCAGGCACGGTGCTTGACGACAAGCTCATTGTCGCTTGCGGCGAGGGCGCGGTGCGCATCCTCGAACTCCAGCGCGCTGGCAGGCAGGTCATGAAGGCAGGCGATTTTCTGCGCGGCGCGCCGATCGCGCGCGGCGCTGTGTTCCGGTGAAAGCTCGATGCCGCGCTACAAACTCCTGATCGAGTACGACGGAACTCCGTTTGCTGGCTGGCAGATCCAGGCGAACGGGGCCTCCGTGCAGGGCGTCCTCACCGCGGCGATCGAGGCTTTCTGCGGCGAGCGCGTGCACGTGCAGGGCGCCGGCCGCACCGATGCGGGCGTGCATGCGCTTGGTCAGGTCGCGCATGTCGATCTCGCCAAGGACGCCGACCCGGAAACCGTGCGCGACGCGCTCAACGCGCATCTGCGGCCGCACCCGATTGCCATTCTGGAAGCGGAGATTATCGCGCAGGATTTCGATGCCCGTTTCTCGGCCACGCGTCGCCACTACCTCTATCGCATCGTCAATCGCCGCGCGGATCTGGCGCTCGAGCGTAACCGCGCCTGGCGCATCGCGCGCCCGCTCGACGCGCGGGCGATGCAGGTTGCGGCCCGGCTTCTCGTTGGCCGGCATGATTTCACGACCTTCCGGGCGGCGGAATGCCAGTCCAAATCGCCGCTGAATACGCTCGAGCGGCTCGACGTGGAACGCGCAGGCGATGAGTTGCGGGTCGCAGCGGTCGCGCGCTCGTTCCTGCACCACCAGGTGCGCTCGATGGTCGGTTCGCTCGCGCTCGTGGGCGAAGGCAAGTGGCAGCCCGATGACGTCGCGCGTGCGCTCGCCGCGCGCGACCGCTCAGCCTGCGGACCAGTCGCACCGCCCGACGGGCTTTATCTGGTCAGAGTGGATTATCCGTAGGATCGGTGAGCCCACGCTCCGCATCCCGGTGAAGCTGGGCGCCGGGCCGCCCTCCGTTCTCTTTTTTCGTCCCCCAAGCGAGGGGAGTGGAGCGCCGAGACGGCGCTAGGTGAGTTCTGTCCGCGCTCAAGGCGCGGAACGCACCCTTGCGATCGGGTGCGTCTGCGCCGTTCGGCGCTCCACGGCGGCGATTTTTGGCCGGAGGCCGCAGCGTGACCG
>DATIPA010000119.1:0-66325 GCA_035472475.1 Xanthobacteraceae bacterium
ATTTTTCGAAAAGAAGCTGAGCGCCCCCATGATGCCGACCGCGACCCCGATGTCGACACTGCCGGCGACCACCGGCTGCTGGGTCTCACCGGAGCCCTGGGTATACACCATCTCCAGCACGAGCCCGTGTTTCTTGAAGATACCGGCGCGCTGGCCGATCTCGGACACCGAGGTGTCCCAATTGCCGCGCTGCCCGATGGTGAGCTTGAGCGCGTCCTCTGCCATCGCTGGCGACAGCCCGCCAGCCGCCAAGACAGCGAGTGCAGCCAACAGGCTTATCAACTGGTTCATCGTGTCCTCCCTCTGATTTTTGTTGTTCATCGCCGCGGACGCGGTGTTCCCGTTTCCGCGTCCGGAACCCCGGACGTCATAGAGGCAAACAAACAGCCGCATCCTATTCGGCGGCGGTCATGTGTGGTGTTGCGGGCGGTTTGCCGCCGAGCATGCGCCAGTCGGTAGTCTTGGGGACCACCCCTTCGAACGACGCGATATCCGCATGCGGGATGTGCGGCTGCGTGGTGCCGAGCGCAGGGCCGCCGTCGCGCATGGTTTTTGCGGCATCAAGCATCAGGCGCCGAAAGCGCGCCACCGCGATATCGCTGGTGCCGAGCCAATCCTTGCTGCGATCGGCAATGCGACCCATCGTCTCCCACATGGCGATGTCCTGGTTGGGAATGCCGGTGATGCCGGTGAAGTTGCCGCGCTTCATTGCGTCGCGATCCTGCCCGAAGTTGTTGGCGATCGTGCGCAGGTTGTGGAAATCGGCGGTGAGATCGACGCCGGGCTGGGCGTGATTGAACTTGCGCCAGGCTTCCTGGTCGATGCCCGGCTTCTCGCCGTCGCTCCAGCCGATGAAATAGAACGCGGTGTTGATGTCGTCCTCCGGCACGATCACGGTCGCAATGTTGTAGGCATTGTTGGGCGGGATCAGGCACGTGAACGGCGCGATATAGACGGTTGTGCGCACGTAGTCGTGGGTCTCGGGATTATGGATCGGCTTGCGGATCGCCGCGTAGCGAAACCCGTAGCTGGTGTTTTCGCATTGCATGCGCGGCGCCTTGTCGGTCGAGGGCCGCAGCCAGGTGGTGTCGGTCGCCTTGGCGGCATCGACATTGGCCGGCACCATGTCGGAGGAATGCAGGCTCGAGGAATGCGCCGAATCGATCTGGCCTTCGAGGATTTGCGCCCAATTACACGGCACGTGGATTTTAACGGTCGACATCCGCGCCTGCGGGGTGGGCGCGAACGCCGGCGCTTCGAACGCCGGCATGGTGTCGGCCGGACCCATGTAGGTCCAGATGAAGCCCGCGGCCTCATGCGCCGGATAGGCCTTGTGTTTGATCTTGTCGGTGATCCGGCTTCCGGGCGGCTCGGACGCCATCTCCAGGATGTTGCCGTCCACGTCGACTTTCCAACCGTGATAGAGGCACCGCAGCCCGCACTCCTCGTTGCGCCCCAGCACAAGTGAGGCGCGGCGGTGCGGACAATGTTCGTCGAGCACGCCGATCCGGCCGTTGCTGTCGCGAAACGCCACCAGCTCCTCGCCCAGGAGGCGAACGCGCACCGGCGCGCCGTCGGGCTCGGCCAACTCTTCGGCGAGGCAGGCCGGCATCCAGTGCCGCCGCATCAGGTGGCCCATCGGGGCGTCGCCGGTCACGCGGCACAAGAGGTCGTTCTCTTCCCGGGTCATCGCAATCCTCCCGCGGCACAAAGACAGCAACGCAAACGTGGCTTGATTATTCTTAGCCCTCTAAGATAAAATCTTAGCGAATTTCTCCTCTTCGGTCCAGAGGCTATGGCCACCGCCAAACCCCGCAACAGTTCGCACGCCGAAACCGTGCTGCGGCACTGGCGCGAAGCCGTCCCCAACGATCGGCTGGCGCATCTCGTCAAGGACGCAACCCGCGGACTCATCCGCGCGCTCACCATGCGGCTTGCCGAGCACCAGGTCGCGTTCGGCCACTGGGCGTTCCTGCGCATCCTATGGGAGACCGACGGCCTGACCCAGCGCGAGCTCAGCCTGCAGGCCGGGGTCATGGAGCCGACGACGTTCGCCGCGATCAAGGCGATGGAGAAACTCGGCTACGTCGCGCGCAAGCAAATGCCGTCGAGTCGCAAGAACGTCTACGTGTTCCTCACGCCCACGGGCCGGGCGTTGAAGGGAAAGCTCGTGCCGCTCGCCGAAGAGGTCAACCGAATCGCGGTGCGCGGCGTTAGCGCAGCCGACATCGCGGTGACGCGGCAAACGCTGCTGGCGATGATCGAGAACCTCGCGCTCGATGAAGCCGACGCGCACAAGCGCGAACAACGGGTGCCGTCGACCCGGCAAATGGCGCGTCTCCTCGCCGACGCGGGCAGCGGCGCGCGACGCGCGCGGCGAGCTTGATCGAAAACGGCCGCTAGGCCGCGAGGTTGCCGAACTTCGCGAGATTCTCGCGCTGCTTCTCATTGCGCGGCGCAAGCTTGAACAGCCGGGCCGCCGTGCCGCCCAGGATGTTGTGTTTGGCCTTCTCCGAGATGAACTTGAGATCGTAGATCGTGCTCGGCAGGTCGAAGTCCCAGTGCGGATAGTCGGAGGAATAAAGCAGCTGGGTCTCCGCGTTGATCATGCGGAACGTGCATTCGAGCGCCTGCAGGTCCTGCGTCTCCATCGGCTGCGAGGAGTAGTACATGTCGCGCATGTAGTCGCTCGGCTTCTTCTTGAGCACCGGCGCCTCCGAGGGCCGCAGCATGTATTCATGGTCGAGCCGCTGCATCAGAAACGGGATCCAGGCGAGGCCGGCCTCGACCCAGATCACCGGCAGTTTTGGAAAGCGCTGGCCCATCCCATTGATCACCCAGTTGGTGCAATGCAAGATGTTGTAGAACGAAAAGCCCAGCGCATGGACCGAGAGGAAACGGTTGCAGCCCTTGAACACCGGCTCGCCCCAGTTCACGCCCGAATGGAACGCGAGCGCGAGGCCGCGTTCCTCAATGGCGCGGTAGACTTTCATGTAGGCGTTGTCGTGCACCGGCAGGGTGCGCACGGTCGTGACCATGAATCCGGTCACGCCCTTGCGGTCGCCGAACTGCTCGACGTGGCGCAGGCTGGCATCCGGGTCGGAGAACGGCAGGTTGAGCATCGAATAAAGGCGACCATCGGAATCCGGCAGCACCTTTTCGGTGATCCAGCGGGCGTAGGCCCAGCACAGCTCGACTTCCATCTCCTTCTGCGGATGGGTGCCGAGGCTGAGCATTCCGGTTGGGAACAGACAGGAGTAGTCGACCCCCATCGCATCCATCCAGCGCTCGCCGAGCTGCACGTCGCGGATCTTGCCGGGCTCGGTCTTTTCAGATGAGCGCAGCGGGTAGCGCGTGACGCGGCCGCCCATGTCCTGGTAGCCGACCTGGCCGGGCACCAGGCTGGTGGCGCGTGGACCCTTGCCGAGATTCGCAAGCGAGAGTTGACGGAAAACGTCGTTCTCCATGAACGGAACGATCTCGCTCATGTGCTCCATTTCATAATGGTGCGCGTCGACGTCGACGATCAGAACATCGTCAAACTTGCGCTGGTGCGCCTGCTGGCGCGCATGAGCCAGGAGTCGGGTGGTGTTGAGTTCATCGACCGATACCCGCCGGCCACGATCGGAAACGAGGTCCATGAGCTGCCTCCTTGATTCGTCGATTTGTCAGCGTCCGGTCCAGCTCTGCCACATGCCGAGCTCGAACACGGCCAAATTGGCGGAGCGCAGGATCCCACTTGCGGTTGTCATCACGGCGGTCGGTGGAACGCTTTGTGGCTTAACAGGAACATATTGCTGGCCGGCTTCGACCTGGGCCGAATAGACGTTGCAGGCGGCGGCCATCAGCGCCTGCACGGCCTGCGGGGTGAGCACATCGATCGAACCCGCCGCGAGCCCGCGCTCGACCTCGGCCGCGAGCCGCAGCGCCGCGCTCGACACGTTCACCGCGTCCCGCAACAGGCCCTCAGGGGCGGCGGCCGATTTGGCAACCGGCTTCGCGGCAGCAGCTTTCAGGGCGCTGGCTTTAGGCGGACGCTTTGGCGGCACCACTTTTCGACCGCTGCCACGCGCTGCCGAAGTCCTAGGCGACGACATAGAGATCCTCTCCGCGCTGCACGACCTGATACTTGCGCAGCTTGAGGCTGCGGTCCGACACGCATTCGCCGGTCTTCATGTCGTATTCGTAGCCGTGCCAGGGACAGACGAAGTGCTGCTCGTCTTCGGAGAAATACAGCCCGCGTGAAGTCTGATCGGGCATGATGCGCTCTTCGACCTTGGCGATGATGAGGCCCTCGCACGCCGGCCCACCTCGGTGAAGGCAGTAATTGCTGTAGGCGTAGTACTTGCCCCTGTCGCGGAAGATCCCGACCTCGGTATTGCCGAGGAACACGATCCGGCGATCGCCATCCTTGAATTCCGACGCTTTGCCGACGAGCTTCTCCCGTTCCGCCATTCCTCTCGTTCTCCCTTGGCGAATCCGCGCCGGCCACCGCGCGACGCGATTTTCGCGCAATTTGCGCTTTCCGGGATGGCAAAGCAACCGTCGCGCGGGCATGCGCAACATGCACTCGGGCGGTCCCGAAGAATGGCGAACTAGATCAGATCCGGATTTTGCGGCCCGTCGTACTCGTCGCTGCAGAACGGGCCGCCCTGGAACCACTCGGCAATCGGATCCGTCGTAAGCTTGGCCTGCGCGGCCAGCGCTTCGTCGCGAAAATCCTCGCTCTTGCCTTGCGGACGGTAGCCGTGGCGGAACGCCGCCTCGTTGTCCCACCACCCGCGCGCATTGTCCGATACGCCGAAAAAGATCTCGTAGCGGATGTCCGGGTGCTCAAGCCCGATGCGCACCAATTGCACCAGGTCCTCGGGCTTGAGCCAGATCGACAATCGGCGCCGGTCGGCTGGAATATCCGTGAGGTTACCGATCCGAATGCAGGTCACGCGCAGTCCGTGCTTGAACGCGTAGAGCGCTGCCACCGCTTCGCCGAACGCCTTGCTCATGCCGTAGCGCGAATCCGGGCGGACCGGGTCGTTGACTCCGATGCGGCGGCCGCGCGGATAGAAGCCGACCGCGTGGTTCGAGGACGCAAACACCACGCGCTCGACGTGATGCCGGCGCGCGCTCTCGAACAAATTGTAGGTGCCGACGATGTTGGATTGCAGCATCGCGTCCCAGGGCGCCTCGCCCGAGATGCCGCCGAGATGCACGATCCCGTCGACGCCGGCCACCGCCTCGTCGAGAGCTTTGGCGTCGGCGAGATCGGCTTCGACAAAATGCTCGTCATTGCGAAGATCGGCTGGCCGCTTGAGATCGCTCAGGCGCAGCTCATAGACGCTCTTGAGCAGGCTGCGCAGCCGCGTGCCGATCCCGCCGGCCGCGCCCGTGATCAGGACCGTTTGCATGTGGGCCTCGCTCGCAACTATTGGTCGCTGAGTTTCTGGGCAAGCTTGTGATACCGCGCGCGGCTGTTGGCAAGGTGGCGCCGCATCACAGCGCGCGCCTTCGACACCGCGTGCACGCGGATCGCCAGCATGATGTCGCGGTGCTCGTTCTGAATCCGGTCGAGATAAGCGCGCCGCTCGCCCGCCGTGCCGATCGTCACCCGGATGGTCTGGCGCGGGATGATGAAGCGGCCCAGATAGTCGAGAAAACGCGCAAACTGCGGATTGCCGGCGGCCTCTGCGATCCGGCAATGAAACGCGAAATCCTCATCGACTGCGGCGTCGCCGCGGCCAATGGCAGCACGCATCGCTTCATAGGCACCTTCGATACGGCGCAGATCGGCCCCTGTCGCCCGTTCGGCCGCAAGACCCGCGGCCTCGACCTCGATGCCGGTGCGCAGCTCCATGACCTCGATCACATGCTGCAGGGACGCGAGCTCGTCGCCATCGATCCTAAATGGCCGGCGCGGCGTCTCCGCCACGAATGCACCGACCCCTTGTCGTGTGATCACGAGGCCTTCGGCGCGCAGCGCCGCGACCGCCTCGCGCACCACGGTGCGGCTCACCCCGGTCGCCGCGATCAGTTCCTGCTCGGTCGGCAGCTGCGCGCCCGGCGCCAGCTCGCCACTCGTGATTTGCGCGGTCAGGCGCTCGATGAGAACGTGCGTCAAACTACGCGGCGCGGCCAGTGGGCCGAGGCCGCCCGCGGTAGCGGCGGAGGGCTTGGCTGGCCTTGACAGCGTTGGTCGTAAGGTCATCATATGATATGATCACTAGCATGGCGCCGGACCTGCGACAACTGGCGGGCCGCGGCCGATACGAGGAACGCAACGGCAACCGCAGGGAGGAATTCGATGCAAGCGCGCACATTGGCGTTGGCGGCCGCGCTGAGCCTGGCCGCCGTTCCGGCATTCGCGCAGCAGAAGCTCATCCTCAAGGCCTCCGACGTTCATCCGGCCGGTTATCCGACCGTGGTCGCGGTCGAAAACCTCGGCAAGAAGCTCTCAGCCGCGACCAACGGCCGGCTCAGCGTGCAGATGTTCGCTGCGATGCAGCTCGGCGGCGAGAAGGAGGCGATCGAACAGGCGCAGATCGGCGCCATCCAGTTCGCGCGCGTCAGCGTCGGCGCGCTCGGACCGGTGATCGACGACCTCAATGTGTTTAACTTGCCGTTCCTGTTTCGCAACACCGCGCACATGCAGAAGGTCATCGACGGACCAATCGGCCAGGAACTGCTCGACAAGGTGACCAACAATCCGAAGGCCGGGCTCATCGGCATCTGCTGGATGGATGCCGGCGCGCGCAGCGTCTACGACACCAAGCGGCCGATCAAGGCGATCTCTGACCTCAAGGGCCTCAAGGTGCGGGTGATGGGCAACCCGATGTTCGTCGACATGATGAACGCACTCGGCGGCAACGGCGTTGCCATGGGCTATGACCAGGTGTTCGCGGCGCTGCAGACCGGCGTGGTCGACGGCGCCGAGAACAATCCGCCGAGCTTTGTATTCGATAACCATTACCAGGTCGCCAAGTACTACACCCTGACCGAACACCTGATCGTGCCGGAAATGCTGGTGTTCTCGCGCAAGACCTGGGATGGGCTCTCCAAGGACGATCAGGCGCTGCTCATGAAATTCGGCCGCGAGGCGCAGCTTGAGGAACGCGCGCTGTGGACGAAGTACGAGCAGGAAGCGCTCGACAAGGCCAAGGGCGCCGGCATTCAGGTGATCGAGATCGCCGACAAGACCCCGTTCCAGGATGCCGTGAAGCCGGTGTGGGACAAGTACGGCCCCAAGTACGCCGAGATGATCAAGCGCATCGGAGCGGTTGAGTGAGCGTGCTGCTGTAATCGTGCGCGAGTGACCGGCGCCATGGCGCTCCTCTATCGGCAGGCGATGGACGCGCTCTACGCCGTCTGCGCCATCGTGGCCGGGACCGCGCTGGTGCTGATCTCTGCCGTGATTCCGTGGGCGGTCTACACCCGCTACGTGATCAACCGCGCGGCGTCCTGGCCGGAGCCGACCGCGGTGCTGCTCACCATCGTGGTGACCTTCATCGGCGCGGCGGCTTGCTATCGGGTGCGCGCCCATATGAACGTCTCGTTCTTTGTCGGCCTGCTGCCGGCCGGCCCTCGGCGCGTGGCCGAGTTCATTGCCGAGTTGCTGGTCGGCACGATGGCGCTGTTCATGCTGTGGTATGGCGCAATCCTGGTCGACACCACCTGGTACAACACGATCGCCGACTTCCCGGCTCTCTCCGTCGGGGTGACTTACCTGCCGATCCCGATCGGCGGCGCCTGCCTGTTGCTGTTCGTTGTTGAACGACTGCTGATCGGGGCGCCCGACATGCGCGTCGCAGTGCATTAGCCGCGGCGCGACACACCCATGGATATCGCGGTTCTCCTGATCACGATGTTCTTCTGCTTCGTGATCGGCGTTCCGATCGCCTATTCGCTCGCGCTCGCCGCCATTGCCGGCGCGTTCTGGATTGGCATTCCGCTCGAAGCCGTGATGCTGAAGATCTCCGACGGCGTCAGCAAGGTCGCCATGCTGACGATTCCGTTCTTCGTGCTCGCCGGCGCCATCATGGCGGAGGGCGGCATGGCACGCCGCCTGGTCGCATTCGCCGACGTGCTGGTCGGGGTCACGCGCGTGCGCGGCGGGCTCTCGGTGGTCAACGTGCTTGCCACTACGTTTCTCAGCGGCATCTCGGGCTCGGCCGTCGCCGATACATCGGCGATCGGATCGGTGATGATTCCGCAAATGGAGAAGAGCGGATTTCCGCGCGTGTTCGCTACCAATGTGACGATCACCGCCTCGGTCCAGGCCCTCCTGGTGCCGCCGAGCCACAACGCCGTAATCTATTCGCTCGCAACCGGCGGCACCATCTCGATCATCAGCCTGTTCATGGCGGGCGTCGTGCCGGGCCTGCTGCTAGGGCTCTCGCTGGTTGTGCTCGTCGTCGTCATCGCGTACCGCGACCGGCATCCGCGCGGACAAACCGTGCCGCTCGGCGAAGCCGTCAAGATCACGATCGACGCGGCCTGGGGGCTGATCACACTCGTCATCATTCTGGGCGGGATTCTGGGCGGCGTCTTCACCGCGGTCGAGGCCGGCGCGGTTGCCTGCGTGTGGGCGTTCTTCGTCACCATGTTCATCTATCGCGACTACCGCTGGCGCGACCTGCCCGGGCTCGTTCACCGCACCTTGCGCACGGTGGCGATGGTCATGACCTTGATCGCGTGTGCCTCCAGCGTCGGCTACGTGATGGCGCTCACCCAGATGCCGGCGAAGATCACCGCGTTCTTTCTGACGATCTCCAGCGATAAGAACGTGATCCTGCTCCTGATCAACATTCTTTTGCTGGTGCTCGGATGCCTGGTCGACATGGCGCCGTCGATCCTGATCTGCACCCCGATCCTGCTGCCCGTAATGGTGAATTTTGGCGTCGACCCGGTTCACTTCGGCATGATCATGCTGCTCAACCTCGGGATCGGGCTCTGCCATCCGCCGGTAGGCGCGATCCTGTTCGTCGGCTGCGCGGTCGGCAAGGTCACGATCGAAGAGGTCATGCGCCGGATCTGGCCGTTCTACGGAGTCATGTTCATGGTGCTGATGCTGGTCACCTACGTGCCCAGCATCTCGCTGTGGCTGCCGCGGCTGTTGGGGCTCTAGTTACGGCTGCCAGTACACGAATGCCATCGCATTGCCGGTACCGGCCTCCGAGCGATAGCACGGCACGTAATCGACCGGATGGAACTTGAAGCCGAGCCGCGCCATCGCGCCCGCGACCGGCACCCAGTTCTTCACTTCCGACGTGCCCGCTTGGAAAACGCTCTCGCCGAGATCGGCAACCTTCTCGATCGAGCCTTCGCGCATGGCGTCGAAGATTGCGCGATCGACTTCCTCGTCGATCACAAAGTGGGTGAGCCCGCCCGACGCGATCAGCGCGACCCGCGCGTCGCTCTTCCACGACTCGATCGCGTTCACCAGCGACTCGCCGAACTGGTAGCAGCGCCGCACGCTCGGCTGGTTGGGCGGATAGAACGTGTTGAGGATGACAGGCACGCTCGGCACCGCCTTGTCGAGCATGATCTGCCGGTAGATGAAGCCGAACGCGTGCGGCGTCTCGTCGTGCGGCAGTTCGGTAAGCGTTGAGACATCGAACTCGTCCGCCACCAGCGATTTGACGATGTGCATGCCAAGCTCGGGTGCACCCGGATAGGTGGCACCACCGGGCGGAATGTGTCCCGGGATCGCGATCGCGATGCCGGGCGGCAGCGACGCGATGCGCTCATCGGAGAACATCGTGTTGACGATGGTCTTGCCGTAAAACACGCTGATCGCCGGCGTGTAGGCGTCGCGAAAAATCTCCTTCTGATCATTGCCGACAATGACGGCGACGTCGGGCTTGACCTCCGCGAACACAGCGGCGAGCTCACCAAGCGCCCTGCGGCAGGCGGCGTGACGCTCGCGCCAGACCGGCAACTCGATCTGCTTGCCGAGGTTTTCAGCCCTGCGGACCTCGACCAGCTGATCAAAGGTCCAAGTCTTGCTCTTGTAGAAGTGCTCCTTGTTCTTCCTGTCGGCGAGCACACGCTGGCCCCATTCCTCGGGCGGGGTCGAAAGCATCGGCCCGTGTGAAGAACCCATTCCGAGTACGATCTTTGCCACGGCGTACCTCCTACTTATTCCGAATCAGTTTCTCCGCGGGCCGGCCATCACACCTTCAACTTGAACACTTTGCGCGCGTTGTCGGCGAAGATCTTGTTGCGGTCCTGCGGCGAGAGCCACGCGAAGCCTTCGATATGCGGCCGGATATGATCCATCGTGTGACCGGTGTCCGGATCGATCGTCGATCCGACCCCTGGACATTCCGACCCGAAAAGGCAGCGGTCGGGGCCGACGGTCTTGATCAGCAATTCCAGTGCGGGCGCCGTGTAAAGCACGGTGTCGAAATATAAAAGCTTGAGCCGGTCGCGAAAGCGCGTCGCCCCGCGCCCGCGCAGCGAGGGGGCGTCGAAGCGCCCGAGCTGATAAGGGATTGCGCCGCCGCCGTGCGACACGATGATCTTCAGGTTCGGAAAATCCTTGAACACATCCGAGGACAGAAGCCCGAGGATCGCGATCGTGCCCTCGTTGATCAGGTGGACCGAATAGCTGGCGCGCTCGGAACGCGAGCTCGCGGTGTGGATGTGGGCCGGAACATCGAGCTCGCGGAGCTTTTCGTAGAGCGGATACCAGTAGCGGTCGCCGAGCGGCGGAGCTTCCTGGCCGGAGTTCTCATACGGGTCCGGATTGAGCAGACAGCCGACGAAGCCGAGCTCCTTGACGCAGCGTTCGAGCTCCGGCAGCGCCTCCTCGATCGGAGCGCCGGCCGCTTGCGGCAGGCTCGCGACGCCGAAGAACCGGTTGGGATAAAGCTGGGTTTGGCGGTGGATGATGTTGTGGCACTCCTCCGCGAACCAGCGCACCAGCTTCGCCGGCTTCTCGCTGTGCATGAGTTGGAACGGACGCGGGGAGACGAGCTGCACATCGGTGCCATGCGCGTGTAAAGCGTCGAGGTGACCCTTGGGACCGATCTCCGCGTGGTTGAGCGCAGCGCGCAGCTCGTCATCCGAAACCTTGACACCACCGCGGCCGTGCGAGCCGCGCGAGGCCAGCAAGCCGGCCTTGTAGGCCCAAAGCTGCGCTGGCGCGCTGACGTGCCCGTGGCAATCGATAATCACGCGACGTCCTCCCTTTTTGACCGACCGGTTCGCGGCCTTTTGTAGGCAAGTTATTTGGTCACGGTTTCGAACAGCTGGTGCGCGCGGATCGTCTCCAGCCGCCGCCGGATCAGCCGACAGGCGCGCTCGGCGTCGCCGGCTTCGACGGCGTCGAGCACCGCCTTGTCGGCTGAGACCACCCGCTTGGTCACGGCGTTGCTGGTGCGTCGCCCGTAGATCGGTTCGAGCACAACCCGCAGAGCCTTGAACTGTGCCGACAGCGCCCGGTTATGGGCGGCATCCACAAGCCCGGCGTGGAAATGCATGGCTGTCTGGGTGAAGCGGGCCGCCGTCGATGCGGTCAACGTCTTCTGCGACATCGTCTGCAATTCGCTCAAGATCGTACGCAGTTTCGCAAGGTCATCCTTGCTCGCCCGCCTGGCCGCAAGCTCGGTCGCCATTACCTCGATCGCAATCTGTGCGTCGAACATTTCCTCGATGCTGATGCCAACCAGCTTGAGCTGGACCGCGAGCGCGTCTGCAAAGCGATTGGGGTCGCCGGCGGCGATGCGGGCGCCGCCGTTGGCGCCCATCTTGACCTCGACGATGCCGAGCGCCTGCAGGGTCTTGAACGCATCGCGCACCGGCACGCGGCTGACGCCGAACTTCTTCGCGAGATCGGTCTCCGAGCCGAGCACGTCGCCCGGCTTGAGCTCGCCACGGAATAGCGCCGCACGCACCTGATCGACGATGCGGCTCGAAACCGATTGTGGCCGCACCTCCTGCCAGCGCGACCAGCGTTGCGTTGTCGACTGCGGTTTGGACGTCACCGGCGCTTTTCCAAGAAGTCAGCTTGACAGGTGTATAACTGTAATACAGATTTTCGATAAGGCAAGCGGCGAAGATCGTCGGCTGCCGCGAGGAGGAGCGTCCATGATGTCACCAAGCGTTGGGCCGGCCGCCCGAGGCCGTGCCGACAGGGTCGGCGCGCCCGGCATCATGGACGGGGCACGTTACATCGAGAGCCTGCGGGACGGGCGCGAAATCTGGCTGCACGGCGAGAGGGTCGCCGATGTCACGCAGCATCCGGCGTTTTGCAATGTGGTTGCGACTTTCGCCGGGCTTTACGATCTGCAGCACCAGGCCGCCACCCGCGAGATCATGACCTACGTTGACCCCGACGGCGTGCGCGGCTCGGTGTCCTATTTGCCGCCAGCGTCGCCGGACGAACTGCTGCGCCGCCGCCGTAACACCGAAGTCTGGACCGAGCGCAGCTTTGGCATGCTCGGCCGGTTGCCCGACTTCTGCGCCGCCATGCTGGTCGGCTTCCATGACACCCGGGCCGAGCTCAACGCTCTGCACGCGGGCTTCGGCGACAACGCGACGCGCTACCTCACGTACGCGCGCCAGAATGACCTTGCGCTTTCGCACGGCCTACACGATCCGCACATGGACAAGACGCTGCGCCCGCGCCAGGACCCCGACCGCTGCCTGCGCATCGTCGCCGAACGCGACGACGGCGTGGTCGTGCGCGGCGCCCGCTTTGTGACGCTCGGGCCGCTGAGCAACGAGGTGGTGGTGGCGCCCACCTACGTGCTGGCCGACGACGAGGAGGAGTTTGCGATCTGGTTTGCCTGCCCGGTCAACCTGCCCGGCATCCGCCAGATCTGCCGCGACCCGTTCACCTTGCGGCCGCAGACCGCGGATCATCCGCTGTCGACCCGCTACGACGAGCAGGACGTGCTGATGATCTTCGACGACGTACTGATCCCGTGGGAACGGGTTTTTCTGATGCGACAGCCGAAAGCGGCCAACGCGCTGTTCCGATCGCGTGTGATGTCGTGGGCGGGCTACGCCAGCATATTGCAGACCATGGCCCGGCTTGAGCTGATCATCGGCACCGCGCATCTGATCGCCGAGACCGGCGGCATCGCGAAGCGTCCGCATGTCGCGCTCGAAATGGGGGAGCTCGTCTCCTACGCGGGTATGTTCAAGGGCATGCTGCGCGCCGCCGAAGTTGATTGCGTGCGCACGCCGGGCGGGCATTACACGCTCGGCGACACCGGGCACATCCGGCCGCTGATCGCCATGACCTCCGAGCGCATCATCAACATCTTCGAACACGTGGCGACCAGCGCGCCGGTGTTCGCGGCGACCGCGGAGGATTTCGACGTGCCGCAGCTGCGCCCGCTGCTCGATGTCTATGGCCGCGGCAAGGACGTTAGCGCCGATTACCGACATCGGCTCTGCCGGCTGGCCTGGGAGCTCACCGCCGATTCATTCGGCGGGCGGCAGCAGCTCTACGAGCGCCTGCACTCCGGTTCGCCCGAGGTCATCGTCAGCGGCGCCTATCAGCGCTACGACAAGGCCAAGGGCATCGCCATGGTCAACACGCTGATAGGCGAGTGACCGGCCCTGCGCGAAAGCGCCGCTATCCGTAAGCAGAATGCTGCGCTAAAGCTTGTTGCGTCGTCTTTCCGGGCAGCGCGCGCTGTTTGCGTCCCGGCCAGTGCACTTGACCAACGCGGAAGCGCAGCAACTGCCATGCGAACCACTACTATCAATCCGCCGTCGTCTCGGCTCTGCATGAGCGTGGCGACGCTTGTGCTCGGGCTTTTGTTCATGCCGCAGGTTTTCCTGTCGAGGGCAGTGGCGCAGCCGGCGTCACTCACCCAATCGCAGTCCGACGCGCTCAACGCGTACAACAATGCGCTGAGCCAATTTAAGTCGATCCTGAGCCAGCGGCGCGCACAGATCAACTCGCACGAACCGCTGCCGAACCTGCCTGGACAGGCGCTTTATCTCGCCCGCAACAACATGATGAGCACGTACAAGGATCTCACGGACGTGCTGCCGTCCAAGATCGGGCGGCCCAATAAGTTCGGGATTCCCCCGGCCTACTTCGATGCCGACAACGAGCCGCTAATCGATGAGTACACGAATATCTTCAAGATCATGCAGGCGCCGCCCGCCAACGCGCAGAACTCGGAAACGCCGTTCAAGGACGTGGTCGACCTTGGAACCGCCATCGCCCGCGCCAAGGGCCTCGATGCGGCAAATGCCGATGCGGCAGGCCGTATCAGCCTGGGCCTGTTTTTTGCCGAAACCAACGGCAACCAAAACATCGGGAACGCGCGCTCGAACAAGTACAAGGGAAGCCTGCAAACCGGTGTGTCAGAAAGTCAAAATGGTCAAGCCAAGTGGGCGGCGATCAAAAAATCGATTGCAGCGTTCGATCCCGCGCTGGTCGCCCGCGACGACAGGGAGGAGGCGCGGGTGGGCAGTTCGGATCATCGTTACAACCACTGGACCGCCGTGCGAGACGGCCTGATGAACGCGCACGCCAATCTTTTTCAGCAAATACCGGCGATCGCCAAAGCATTGCCCAATCCGATCGATCAGATGAAGCTGTTCGAGCTGATCCAGATCATTCCGAGCCCGACCAAGGCCGCCCTCGCGTCAGGCAACCTGGCCAATTACAGAGTTTCAGACTCGACCATCATGGGATATCTGCGCAACAACAGCATGTTCGCCTATGGACAAGCTGATAGGGCCAAAACATCGGCAACCTTCCGCGAAATCATGAGCGCGATGTGGCTCTTCAACGAAAAATTCGAACGCGCTACGGCCAAATTCAACGAGATCAAGGCGCAGAAAAAGGGCTGAGTGCCGAGGTCATTGCCAATAGGGCTATTCGGCGGGAATGGCTTTTTCACCTGCTCTCGCATAGTTCTGCAGCTTGTCTTTCAAAATCTCGACAGCGCTCTTGGCGCCGCCTTCGTTGCTCTTCGACGCTTCCGCGGTTCCGCCCTGTACTGTCGCGGGCGGCGGCAGGTCACGCACACGAACGAGATAGTTCGCAAGCACCGCGGCATATTGAGCCTTGGTGGTGTAATGCTCGTGCAGAAACCCCGTGAGGCTGCGGGCGTCGCGGCCGCGCCCTAAGCCTTGAGGCGAAGGGTGACAGGCCGAGCAGTCGGAGGCAAACAGCTGCTCGGGCGTCTTGCGGGCGCTGTAGTCGACCTGACCCAGCGCAAGGCCGGGCGACGCGACGACGACCCCAATCGACAACCATCGCCGCAAGAAGGCCGGGAACCAAGGGCGTGAACCTGAAATCATCTTCACCCACCATATTGTGTTTGGCAGGCCAGGGCTCGAGCACCTTCTTTAATCCACCCGGGGGTCGAATTTTGCCCCAATTGTTCTACAAATCCAATTGCTCTGTAAGCCCATTTAGTTGGCCTTGCCGTCAAGCTGACGAGGCCCAAAAGCATCTGATCAGGGGATTAACACCATCGAGCCTGTGTTGCTCCTGGATTCGATCTCGCGGTGCGCCGCGGCGGCTTCGCTCAGTGGGAACGTACGGCTGATCTCGATCGTCAGCGCCCCCTTCTGCACGAGGTCGAACAGTTCGGCGGCGGCGGTCCGCATGGTCGCAACATCGCCGATGTAGCTCGAGAGCCCCGGCCGGCAGACCGAGAGCGACTTCGGCGCAAGGTGCAGGAGCTCGATCGGCGGCACGTGGCCGGACGCGTTGCCGTAGTTGACCGCCTTGCCGAACGGCCGGATGCAGGCGAACGATTTGAGGAACGTATCCTTGCCGACGCCGTCGAACACGGCCGCGACACCCCCAGGCGCGATCTTGCCAACCACCTCGACGAAATCGATCTCGCGATAAAGGATCGTGTGCTCGCAGCCATGCTGCTCGGCGACCTTGGCCTTGTCGCGCGAGCCGGCCGTACCGATGACGCTCGCCCCGAGATGCTTCGCCCATTGGACGAGGAGGAGACCAACGCCGCTTGCGGCCGCGTGGATCAGGATCGTGTCCCCAGGCTGAGGTCGGTGGATGCGATTGATGATCAGCGATGCGGTAAAGCCCTTCACCATCATGGCGGCGGCCTGCTGTTCGGAAAAACGCGGCGGCAGCTTGATCAGGCGCTCGGCAAAGACGTTGCGTTCCTCCGCATAAGCGCCGGTGTCCTCATAGAACTCGCCGCGCATGCCGGCATAGACGACGCGGTCGCCGGGCTTGACCTCGGTGACGCCGGGCCCGACCGCTTCCACCACGCCGGCCGCCTCATTGCCAAGCACGAGCGGAAATCGCGGCGGCCGCGCCAGGTAGAAGCCGCCGCGCCGGACGTTTACATCCGAATAATTGATCCCGACCGCGGTGTGGCGAATGCGCGCCTGGCCCGGTCCCGGCGGCGGAACCTCGATGTCTTCCCAGCGCATCACATCGGGCGTGCCGTTGGCGTGAATGCGGATTGCTTTGGGCATCTTTCAAACCGTCAGTCCATTGTCATGGCGGGGCTTGCCCCGGCCATCCACATTTTTCCTATTGATTGCATAAATCGCGTCGATGCCCGCGACAAGCGCGGGCATGACCGGCAAGGATCTAGTCGCCCTGCCCTACTCCGCCGCGATCCGCAGCGCGCCGGTTGGGTTCTTGGAGGCGCGCATCTCCTCCGAATAGGCGCGCAGCCAGTCGAGCGCCGACGAGCTTGCGAAATCGCCGCCGCGCGCACCCTGATAGGTCTCGGGATTGTCGACGCCGGGGGGCACGATCCCTTCCATGTGGGCCTGCACGGCACGCAAGATGCGCCGGCGGGTGCGCGTGATCATCAGGTCGCTGATCGCGAGATTCTCGTGCTCGTGATCGACGATCCCGCCCATGCTTTCGGTGATCGCCTGATCCTGCAGATGGACGCCGTCAATTCCGGTATAGCTGATGTTGCGCGCCTGCTGGTCGCGATCCATCAGGTAGTCGTTCTCCTTGTTGGCCTTCAGGCGCCAGCGGCCGAACCAGCTGGTGTCGCTTTCCGCATACATGTGCGGCAAGACCGGCGCCATGCCGGGAATCGGGCTGCCGTCCTTCATCTTGCGCAAGCCCGGCGCGTTCTTCTTCCACGCCGCGTGCACGAACATGGTGTGGGTATCGTCCATCGGCACCCAGGCGCGCGCGACCACGTGATCGCGGAAATGCCCGTCGGGCGGAATCGTCCAGAACGGAAACATGAAGTGCGCGAAGCGCCAGTAGATCTCGCCTGGCGCGCCGGGCCGGTAGGCCGAATACATAGTGCCCCAGTCGGTGTCGGCGACGTGATACTCGGGCGCGCGGTTGGCGAGCGCATAGCGCCCAAGGTGGCCGGGCTCGGTGTCCTCGACCTCTACGCCGCCCATGTGCAGGAAGCCGAGATGGGAGGTATCGATGTCGCCTTCGAGCGCCTGCAGATAACTGCACTCGCGCTGGACCATGAAAAGGTTGCGCTCGCTGTCGTCGGCGATCATGACCGATTCGAACATCGGCGGCGGCGGCGGTTCCTTGCGGGCGCCCATGTAGGTCCAGATCAGGCCGTTGCGCTCCGCGGTCGGATAGGCCTTGGCGGTGATCTTGTTGGGAAACGCCTGGTGCTTGGGAACGTTCGGCATGTCGAGACAATTGCCGTCGACGTCGAACATCCAGCCGTGGTACGCGCAGCGCAACCCATCTTTCTCGTTGCGGCCGAAGAACAAGGAGGCGCAGCGGTGTGGGCAGCGATGGTCGAGCACACCGACCCGGCCGGCGCGATCGCGAAATGCGATCAGCTGCTCGCCCAACAACATGAGCCGCATCGGCGGCCCATTGGCCGTCAGCTCGGCGGACAACGCGGCGGGAACCCAGTACTCCCGCATGAAGTTGCCCATTGGAGTTCCGGGCCCAACCCGACTGAGCAGCTCGCCCTCGGCTCGTGTGGTCATGCGCGTCTCCCGTTGCGTTTCTCGTTTTGATTGTAACCCGGTTGGAGCCTGTGCGTAATCCGGGGTAAGGAATATCTGATCCCGGATTTCATCCGGGCTACAGGTAAAAGCATGGTTCAGAACTACGACATCGTCATCGCCGGCGGGGGTCTCGCCGGACTGACCGCGGCCGTCACGGCGGCACGGCTCGGCCGCAAGACGCTGGTACTCACCGGCGACGTCATTGGCGGACAACTCCTGAGCATCGAAAAGATCGAGGGCTTTCCCGGATTTCCGGACGGCGTCCCCGGTTACGATCTCGCCCCAATGACGCAGGAGGAAGCCGCAACCGCCGGCGCCGAATTCACCGCGGCCGAACTCAAAAACCTCACCCCCGACGCAGGCGGCTGGCGGCTGGCAACCGGCGAAGGCGAGGTTGCCGCCCGCGCCGTGGTGCTGGCGACCGGCTCGTCGCTGCGCGAGCTCGACGTGCCCGGCGAAGCGCGCCTGCGCGGCCAGGGCGTGAGCCATTGCGCGAGCTGCGATGCGCCATTGCTGCGCGACAAGATCGCCGTCGTCGTAGGAGGCGGCGATTCCGCCATGCAGGAGGCGCTGACCTTGGCGCAACACGTCAAGGAGGTCGCGATACTGACCCACGGCACCGGCCTCGCCGGCCAGACGAGCTTTCGCGAGCGCGTGACGCAAAATCCGAAGATCAAGGTGCGGCCGCAGATCGAGGTGACGGAGATCCTCGGCGAGGCCAAGGTCACGGGCGTGCGCATGCGTGATATGTCGGGCGGCGCCGTGACAGATCTCGCTGCCGACGCGGTGTTTGTCTACACTGGCCTTCAACCAAATACCGCATTCCTCGATGGCCGGATCAAACTTGGCCCTGGGGGCGGAATTCCGACCGACGAGTGGATGCACACGGAGCTGATTGGCGTTTGTGCCGCCGGAACGGTTCGCGCCGGATCAGCTTGTCGGGCGGCCAGTTCGGCAGGCGACGGCGCCGCGGCCGCAATCGCGGTTGATCGGTACTTGACCGACGGCAGTTGGCGGCGAAATTAGCGCGACGGAATGAGAGGAGACCGCAATGGCGGAACGACTGACGGTCCTCAATCCAACCGGATACCCGCCCAAGGTCGTGGGCAAGCGGCTCGCGCCGCGACCGCAGAGCCTCGACGGCAAGACGCTCTATCTGGTCGATTGCCTGTTCGACAACTCCGAAGCGTTCATGGATCAGATGCGGCGCTGGTTCGCCGAGCACCTACCCACCGTCAACACCCGCATGATCAAGCCGCGCGAGAGCTGGGTCGACGACCCGGACATGCGCGCCAAGGTCGCGGCCGACGGCGACGCCGCCATATTGGGTGTCGGACTTTGAAGCACCTGTAGCCCCACGGTCGTGGGGCTCGCCATGGCGCTGGAGCAGGCCGGTGTGCCGTCGGTCGCGCTCCATACCCACGTGTTTGCGCGGCTTGCGCAATCGGTGGCGCGCGCCAACGGGATGCCGCGCACGCGCCAGGCCTATGTTCCGCAGCCGATCGTCGATCTTTCGCCCGAGCAGCTGCGCGGCTACATCGACGGCGCCGATCCGGTCTCGCGCCGCCCCTTTATGCAGGAAGTGATCGAGGCGCTGACGAGGCCGCTCGACGAAGACGACCTCAAAGGTCTCACGTTCGAACGCTCGACGCCGCGGCTGCTCGAACCTGACACCGAAGACAACCTCCAGAAGCTGTTCATCGAGAACAACTGGACGGACTTCCTGCCCGTCATTCTGCCGACCGAGGAACGGGTCGCCGCCATGCTCAAGGGCACGAGCCATCCGCCCGACAAGGTGGTGGGCCGGCTGCGCCCGACCTCGTTCCGCGAATTCTGGGAGCTCACGGTCGAGAAGGTCGCCGTCAACGCCGTCATGGCCGGTGCCAAGCCGGAGTATCTGCCCGTGATCCTGGCGCACGCGGCAAGCGGTGTCACCGCACGCTCATCGAGCACGACCTCGCTCGCGATGATCAGCCTGGTCAACGGTCCGATCCGCAACGAGATCGGCATGAGTTCGGGGATCGGCGCGATGGGTCCCTACAATCACGCCAACGTCACCATCGGTCGCGCCTACAATCTCCTCTCGATCAACGGCCAGGGCGGATCGGTGCCGGGTGACACCTACATGGGCACCCTCGGCAACGCGTTGAACTACAGCGCGACCTTTGCGGAAGCCGAGGAGCGCAGTCCGTGGCAACCCTTCCACGTGCAGAAGGGTTTCAAGCCGACCGACAGCACGGTCAGCATCTTCTTCGGCGGGCGCTACACCGCCTCGGGCTTCGGGCCGCGCGCGACCTGGAAGGAGAAGATGATCCGCTGCCTGACCTCGATCGATCACAACCAGGGGCCGCTGTTGGTGATGGACCCGATCGTCGCTCGCCTGTTCGTCGATCTCGGCTTTGACACCAAGGAAAAGCTGATCGACTGGTGTGCCCAGAACGCCCAGATGCCAGCGCGCGACTATTGGGACGACCAATGGGTGCAGACGCTGACGCATCCGCTCGCGATTGCCGGCGTTGAGCCTTTTGCCAGCAAGCTCAAAGCCAGGCCTGACGAGATGGTGAAATTGTTCGAGCCGCACGACATCTCAATCGTGGTCGCCGGCGGCGAAACCCAGGGCGCCTGGAAGATGATTGGCGGCGCCTATCGGGGCAAGGCCACGGTCTCGGTCGATGCCTGGCGGTGACGCGCCGGGCCGCTTGGCTCGGATGCGCCGCGCGGCTGTCTTTCCCAACTACTCCTAAGCTATGCTGCGCGCGCCCGCTGCACGCGGGGTCATCTGCGAGGCATGGCATGCACAATCGGAATGTCAGTTTGATATGGGCGACAGCTGCCGCACTCTTTGTTGTGGCGGGTGGCGCGATCAGCGCCTCTGCCGACACCTACCCGAGCCGCCCGATCAAGATCATCGTGCCGTTCGCGGCCGGCACCTCCACCGACATCACGGCGCGCCGTGTCGGCGACGGCATGGCGCCGCTGCTGGGCCAGCCGTTTGTGGTCGAAGCCAAGGGCGGCGCCGGTGGAACGATTGGAACCGACCTCGTGGCAAAGTCTCCGCCGGACGGGTACACGCTCGTTCTCGGCAGCATCGGTACCCATGCCTTCAACGTCAGTCTCTACAAGGCGCTGTCCTATGATCCGCTGCGGGACTTCGCTCCGGTGACCCGCCTCGTGTACGGCGGCTTCAACACGCTGTTGGTGAACCCGGCGCTGCCCGCCAACAATCTCACCGAATTCGTCGCGCTTGCGAAGGCACGCGATGCCGCTGGCAAACCTCTGACGTTCGGTTCCGCGGGAGTAGGCTCAGTCGGCCACCTCCTGGTGGAGCTTCTCAAGCAAGCGACCGACATCAAGGCCCTGCACGTGCCCTACAAGGGATCGTCGCTGATCGTCGCCGACGTCATGGGCGGGCACGTGGATTTCTTCATCGCGGCGCCGTCGATCGCGATCCCGCAGGTGACCGGCAAGACCTTGAAGGCGATCGCCATCGACGCACCGGAGCGTTCGCCCTATCTGCCCGGTGTCGCGACCATGCGGGAGGCCGGCATCAACAACGTCGAGGCGCAGATCTGGCTCGGATTGTTCGCGCCCGCCGGAACGCCGCCCGATGTGATCAACCAGTTGCACGCGGCGGCGTTGCGGGTGTTGGCCACCGACAAGGTCAAAACGGAGTTTGACCGCGATGGCCTCACCATCGTGACCGACCAGAGCCCCGACGCGTTTCGCAAGGTCGTTGCCGCCGACATCACCAAGTGGGCCGCCGTCGTCAAGGCGGCAGGCATTGTGCCGGAATAGGCCGCGCTCATGGCCAGATGGACCAACCATGATTAAACCGATCGAGTATGCGGACGCCTCGCGCGACGTGCGCGCCGTGTTCGACGACATCAAGAAGACCCGTAACGTTCCCGACGTGAACAACTTCTGGAAATACCTCGCGCACGATCCGGTCGGCCTCAAGCGCACCTGGGAGAGCGTCAAGGAGGTGATGGCGCCCGGCGCCATCGATGCGCTCACCAAGGAGATGATCTACCTCGCGGTCAGCGTCACCAACGGCTGCGGCTATTGCATCGCGAGCCACGGTGCGGCCGCCCGCAAGGCCGGCATGACCGAAGCCATGTTCGGCGAGCTGATGGGGGTCGTCGGCATGGCGAACGAGACCAACCGGCTAGCGAACGGCTACCGGGTGCCGATCGATCCGGCGTTCGAATAGGATTCAAGCATGCCGGGTCCAACGATCGCGCGACTTGACGGGCACACGCGGCCAAAGAACCATAGCGAGCGCCTGCGCTCCGGGATAACAGCATGCCCATGATGAAGCTTGGACTGTTCTTCGAAGGCTGCGGCCATCACATCGCGGCGTGGCGCGATCCGGAGGTCGATGCGCACGCCAAGCAGTCGCTCGCCCACTACGTCGAGATTGCGCGGCTCGCTGAGCGCGGCAAGTTTGATCTTCTGTTCACCGCCGATACCAACGCGACGTTCGGCCCGGATGATGTCGAAGCCTGGACCCGCACCACAGCGGCCTCGCGGCTCGAGCCGATTACGCTGCTGGGCGCGCTTGCGGCCGTCACCAGCAGGATCGGGCTCGTCGCCACCGCCACCACGACCTACTTCGAGCCGTTCCACGTCGCGCGCTTTTTTGCGTCACTCGACCAGATCAGCGGCGGCCGCGCCGGTTGGAATCTCGTGACCTCGTCTGCCGCCGCCGAGGCTTACAACTTTGGTCGCGAACAGCACGCCGGCCATGCCGACCGCTACGCACGGGCGCACGAGTTTGCCAAGGTGGTGCTCGGTCTGTGGGATAGCTGGGAGGACCATGCGGTCATCGCCGACAAACAGAATGGCCTCTATCTCGACCGCGACAAGCTGCACTTCCTCAACCACAAGGGTCAGCACTTCGCGGTGCGCGGTCCGCTGACGGTGCACCCCTCACCGCAAGGCCATCCTGTGATCGTGCAGGCCGGACAGTCCGAGGACGGCCGCGAGCTCGCGGCCGAAACTGCGGAGGTCATCTTCACGGTGCAGCAGGACCTCGCCGCGGGGCGCGAGTTCTACAACGACGTCAAGCGCCGCGCCGCCGCTTACGGCCGTCCGCCCGAGGCCATCAAGGTGATGCCCGGCGTGATGACGGTGATCGGGCGGACGCGCGCGGAGGCCGAGGACAAATATGGCCGGTTGCAGGATCTGATCGCGCCCGAGATCGGCATCAAGATGTTGTCGACCTACCTTGGGGTGGATCTGACGCGACACTCGCTCGACGGCCCGGTTCCGGAACCGAAGTACACCAGCCAGGAAGTCGGCCGCGTCAAGGTCATGGTCGATCTTGCCCGGCGCGAGAACCTGACGATCCGCCAGCTCTACAAGCGCGTCGTCGGCCAGCGCGCCCATCGCGTGGTGATTGGCACGCCGGGTGACATCGCGGATGCGCTCGAGCAATGGTTCACGGCCGGCGCGGCCGACGGCTTCAACATCCTGCCGCTCACGTTCCCGCGCGGGCTCGAGGAGTTGGTTGACTTCGTCATTCCGGAACTGCAGCGGCGCGGGCTGTTCCGGACCGAGTACGAAGGCCGCACGCTACGGGAAAATCTCGGCCTGCCGCACCCCCTCAATCGCTGGTCGGCGGATAGGCAGCGAGCGGCGCTACGGCACGTCAGCTGACAAGGGCCGCCAGTCGGCCGTTCAAGTGCAATGTGGGTAAATGGCTGTCAGTTCGTGGCCGCGCAGCAGGATCAGGTGCGAGTTGAGGCCGCCGCGCCGCAAGATCCAACCGCGCACCTCGGCGGGATAGAGATCCATCATCAGACGGGTGGCCTCCGGTTGCGGTACTACGTGCCCGCGCTCGGCTGGAACCCACGCCGCGTGGAAGCCGAGCACCGCCCGCGACGTGACGCAAATCCGGCTTCTCGGTACGACCCCGAGGACTAGCGTGCAGGCCGAAAGACATGGGCCATCGATGACGACGCGCTCTCCAGTTGCCCGCACCTCTTCGAACAGGTCGAGGAATTCGCCGATTTGCCCGCCCGGGCTCGACTTGATGCGCACCTCCGCCGTGGCCGGACCGAGCACCGCCAGCACGACCAGCATCGCGGCCGCGATTCCACACGCCGCCGGTGTCCCTGTTTTGAAGGTTCCCATCGACCCCGAAAGGCTAACGACGCCAGCGCGGAAAACTAGGACATGACGCGAGCAGGTGCAAACCGGTATCTAAATAGGGCAAATCATCGCCGCTTCATGGTCGGATCGAGCGCGACCCGCATTGATTCGCCGAGGGCATTGAAGGCAAGCGCGGTGAACAGGATGGCGAGGCCGGGCGCGTACATCTGTTCGGGCGCGATCTCGATATAGTTGTACGCGCGTGCCAGCATGCCGCCCCAGCTTGCCGCCGGCGGCTGCACGCCAAGCGACAGGAAGCTCAGGCTTGCCTCGGCGAGCAGCGCGATCGCGAGCATGAGCGTGACCTGGACAATCACAGGCTGGATGGCGTTCGGCACGATGTGCCTGATGATGATGTGGCTGGTGCTGGCGCCGAACCCGCGCGCGGCGTCGACGTAGAGCGCGCTCTTCACCACCAGGGTCTGGGCGCGCACCAGTCTCGCCAGCACCGGCGCGAACACAAAACCGACCGACAGCATCGCGTTGGTCAGTCCGATCCCGAGCGCACCGGTAACCGCAATCGCCAGCACGATCGGCGGGAACGACAGAAGCGCGTCGATGAAGCGGCTGGTTGCCTCGTCGATCCAACCTCCGAGGAACCCGATGACGAGGCCAACCGGAACGCCGAGCGCGACGCCGACGCCGACCGCCAGGAACGAGGCATAGAGAGAGTTGGGTGCGCCCCAGATCAGCCGGCTGAGCACGTCGCGACCAAGATCGTCGGTGCCAAGCCAGTGTGCGGCGCTCGGCGGCAGCAGCAGCTGGGTCACGTCCTGATCGACCGGCGAATACGGCGCCAGCACCGGGGCGAAGATCGAAACAATCACCATCAACCCGAGAAACGCAATGCTCAGCACGGCGCGCAGGTCGCGGCGCATCCAGCGCAGAACCTTGATGGCGCGCGAGCGCCGCGGCGGTGCCGGAACGTCGACGACGGCGGTCATGCTTCCGCCGCCCGCGGATCAAGTAGCGCGTTGAGCACGTCGACCGCCAGATTGACCAGGATGACGATGACGACCAGCACCAGCACCACACCCTGCACCACCGGGAAATCTTTGTTGAGGGCCGAGGTGGCGACGAGACTGCCGACGCCGGGAATCGCGAACACCGCTTCGATCACGACCGCACCTGAGAACAACCGATTAACCTGGAGGCCGAGCAACGTCAGCATCGTCACGCTGATGTTGCGCAGGCCGTGCTTCCAAAGCACCGCACCAGCGCCGAGACCTTTTGCGCGCAGCGTGCGGATATATTGCGAGTTGAGCACCTCGATCAGGGCGCTGCGCACCTGGCGGGCAAGCTCGGCGATCACTCCTACCGCAAGCGCAACCGCCGGAAGGGTCGCGTGCATCAGTGCGCCCCATGGATCGGCTGTGATCGACACCGCGCCCGTGGTCGGGAACCAGTGGTATTTGAGCGACAGCGTCGCGACCAGGAGCATGGCGAGCCAGAAGCTCGGAAGCGCTACACCAAGCGACGCAAGCCCGGTGATAAGCGAGTCAAGCTTCGTGCCGACCCGGGTGGCCGCGAGCACACCGAGCGAAACTCCGACCAGGCCCGCGATCACGAGCGCATAGACCGCGATCAGGATCGTGTTCGGAAGCCGGTAGAGGATCAGCTCCGACACCGGCTGGCTTGTCAGAAGCGAGCGTCCGAGATTTCCCTCAAGGGCGTGCAGAAGCCACACCCCGTATTGAACTACGAACGGCTGATCGAGCCCGTAGAGCTGCCTGATCTCGGCGATGCGCTGTTCCGACGCGTAATCGCCGGCGAGCACGACCGCGGGATCGCCGGGCACCAGCTGCAGCAGCGAGAACACCACGAAGGTCGCAAACACAATGATCGGCAGCAGTTGCCACAGACGGCGGCCGATCAGGCGTGGAAGTTTGCCCATTACTGGTCCTTACGCAGACAGCCAGACCTCGGTGAACTTCGGCGTTGCCGGCAGGCCGTCGGTGTAGTTTTGCACTTTGGGGCTCATCACGCCGATCGCTGGCGCGATGAATTGCACCATCTGCAACGCGTTTTCGACCACGAACCGCTGCAGCTTGGCAAACGCCGCCTTGCGCACGCTCTGCTCCGGCGTGTCCATGGTGGCGTCGAGGAGTTCGCGGAAGCCCGGCAGCTCGACCCGGCCGGCGTTGCGCAGCGCGTCTTTGCCGAACAGATTTTCGTAGAACTGGCTCGGATCGGCGAACGGCGACGACGGGCTGATGAACATCGCGCCCTTCCTGTCGATCATGAACGCCTGCACGGCCTGCTGCGGAGACAGCGCCGTCAGCTTGACGCGGATGCCGGCCTTGGCGAGCTGCGAGATGATCAGCTCCTGGCGCTGCATCGCGGTCTGGTCGGGCCAACCGATCGACTCGATCTCGATCCCGTCGGGATGGCCGGCTTCGGCCAGTAGCTTCTTCGCCTTGTCGAGATCGTACGTGTAGTAGTTCGCGGTCGCCGGATCGCACGCCCACAGCGCCTTCGACAGGATTGTGCTGGACACTTGCCCGAGGCCGAGCGCCGCCACCTTGTTGATCTCGTCGCGATTGATCGCGTAGTTCAACGCCTGCCGAACGCGCACGTCATCCAGCGGCGGGCGCGAGTAGTTGATGAACGTGCCGTAGGGCACCAGCGACGGAAAAACTTTCGTCACCACGTTGGGAGATCGATCGGCGACCGCCTTCTGCTGCGGCTGTAGGTTGAGGGCCACGTCGGTCTCGCCGGCGATCACCGTGCGAGCAACCGTATTGAGCTCGCTGATGATGCGCATGTTGATGCCGTCTAGGTACGGCAGGCCCGGCCTCCAGTAGTTCTCATTGCGGGTGAGCACGAAACTGTCGTTGTCCTGCCAGCTCACAAACTTGAATGGGCCGGTTCCCACAGGATTGCGGTCGACGTTCGGTCCTTTCTCCTGGATCGATTTGGGCGAGACCATCAATCCGACTCGGTTGGTCAAAATGGTCGGAAGGCCGACGTTGGGCTTGTTCAGCCTGATGGTCACCTGGTTGGGCCCGGTGACCTCGACCTTGTCGACGGTGCCGAGGTCAGATTTCACGTTTGAGCGTGGATCGTTCTTGTAGCGCTCGAGGTTGAACTTGACCGCTTCGGCATTGAGCGGCGAACCATCGTGAAAATTCACGCCTTCGACCAGATCGAGCACGAGCGTCTTCAGATCCGTGAACTTCCAGGTCTTGGCGAGGCCGGGCTTGAGCTCGAGCGTGAGCGGTTCGAAGTCGACCAGCGCATCGAACACGCCGTAGAGGACGTTGAAGTCCGTGAGGTTTCGCCCGGTCATGGGGTCGACCGAGCCGGGATTGTAGGGCATCGCCACCCGCAGAATGCCGCCCTTGCGCGGTGTTCCTTGCGCGACTGCGCCGCCCGGCAGCAACAAGGCTCCGGCGGCCGCCGCAGTCGCCTTCATAACGTCGCGGCGGTCCAGCATGACCTGATCGATGTCCCTCGTCATCTCCATCCTCCCATGGCGTCAATCAATCCGGCGTCACAGTCGCCGTCGGATCCTCGTCTGGCCTGAACCATAGCCCGCGCGCACAATGGGCGCACGCCGTTCAGGCAGAGGCATCAAGCCACACCTCGGTGAACTTTGGCGTGCCCGGCAGGTTGTCGACCAGATTACGGACCTTGGGGCTCGTAACAATGATGTTGGGCGAGATGAACTGTGGAACCTGCAGCGCCTGCTCGATCACAAAGCGCTGGAGCTTGGCGAAGGCCGCCTTACGAGCGAGCTGATCCTGCGCCGCCATGGTGGCGTCGACGAGCTCGCGATAGCCCGGAACTTCGATCTTGGCGGCGTTGCGCAGCGCGTCCTTGCCGAACATCGCGTCGTAAAACTGACTCGGATCCGGGTAACCGCCGGTCGGGCTGATCAGCATGGCGCCCTTCTTTTCCAGCAGGAAGTTCTGCATCGCTTGCCCGGGCGCGACCGGGGTCAGTTTCACGCGGAAGCCAGCCTTTGCGAGTTGCGATACGATCAGCTCCTGACGCTGCATCGCGGTCTGATCCGGCCAGCCGAAGGCGTCGAGGTCGAGGCCGTTCGCGTATCCAGCCTCGGCCAGCAGCCGCTTGGCCTTGTCCGGGTCGTGGCCGTAGTAGTTGATGGTGGTCTCGTCGCAAGCCCAATGCTGCTTGGGCAGAATCGCATTGGTCGGCTGACCGAGCCCGAGCACGATCACCTTGTTGATTTCCTCGCGATTGATCGCGTAGTTGAGCGCTTGCCGGACGCGCACATCGTCGAGCGGCGGTCGACCGTAATTCAGGAATATTCCGTAGAACGTCAGCGAGGGCCCGACGCTCACCGTCACGTTGGTCGAGCGATCCGCCACCGCCTTCTGTTGCGCCTGCATGTTGAGGACGACGTCGGCCTCACCAGCGATCGCGGTGCGCAGCGCGGTGTTGAGCTCGTTGATGATGCGAATGTTGATGCCGTCGAGATAGGGCAAGCCCTGCTTCCGGTACCTGTCGTTGCGCACGAGCGTGAAGCTGGCGTTGTCCTGCCAGTCGACGAACCGGAATGGTCCGGTCCCAACCGGCGTGCGGTCGATGTTCGGTCCCTTGTCCTGCACCGACTTGGGCGAAACCATGCAGCCGACCCGGTTGGTCAGGACGGTCGGAAGGCCGGCGTTCGGCTTGTTCAGGCGCAATGTGACCTGATTTGCGCCGGTGACCTCGATCTTGTCCAACGTGCCGAGATCAGGCTTCACATTGGAGCGCGGGTCGGTCTTGTAACGCTCCAGGTTGAACTCGACGGCCTCGGCGTTGAACGGCGTGCCGTCGTGGAAGCTCACGCCTTCGACGAGGTCCAACACGAGCGTGGTTGGATCGCTGAAGCTCCAAGACTTGGCCAAGCCGGGCTTGAGCGCGAGCGTCGCCGGCTCAAAGTCGATCAGCGCGTCGAACACCGCGTACAGGACATTGAAATCCGGCAGATTGCGGCCGGTCATCGGATCGACCGAGGCCGGATTGTAGGGCATTGATACCCGTAGGCTGCCGCCCTTGCGCGGTGTTGTTGCCGAGAACGCGCTGCGCGGCAACAGACCCGCGCTCGCCGCCGCTGCGCCTGCCTTTATGACCGTGCGCCGGTCTACCGTTGCGCCAACCATGTGTTTCTCCCTTCCGGTCTCGTTTTGTTGTTTGGTCTTGACGTCATGAACGCGACGTTGCGCGATCAGTTGATGGCCGCTTTGCCCTCGCTCGTAGGCACCGCAGCCGATTGTCCAGCAAAATGGCAGGCCGCAAAATGGCCGGGCGTGATCTCACGCCACTCCGGCTCGCGCGCCGAACATTCCGCCACCGCTAACGGGCATCTGGTGTGGAACCGGCAGCCGCTCGGCGGCGCCAGCGCGCTCGGAATCTCACCCTGCAAAATGATGCGCTGCTTACTGCGCAGCCGCGCCGGCACGGGCTCCGGCTCGGCCGACATCAGCGCCTGCGTATAGGGATGCAGCGGGGTCGTCATCAGCGCCTGCGCGGGACCCAGTTCGACCAGCTTGCCGAAATACATCACCGCCACCCGGTCGCTGACGTGGGCGACAACGCGCAGATCATGGCTGATGAAAACATAGGTGAGCGAAAACTCGCGCTGGAGCTCCGCGAACAGGTTGAGCATATCGGCCTGGATCGATACATCGAGCGCCGCCACGACTTCATCGCACACGATCAGCCGCGGCTCGAGCACCAACGCCCGCGCGATATTGGCCCGCTGTTTCTGGCCGCCCGAGATCTCGTGCGGATAGCGACCCGCGAGCTCGGCCGAGAGCGCGACCCGGTCGAGCATGGCGAGCGCTTGCCTGTACCGATCCTGCGAGGATCCGATACCGGCGACGTCGAGCGGCTCGCGCACGCTTTCCAGGATTGTCATGCGCGGATCGAGCGCCGCGTTGGGATCCTGGAAGATGATCTGAAACCCGCGGCGATGACGCCGCAGCTCATGGGCATTGAGCGCAAACGGGTTTTCGCCGTCGTGCAGCACGCGCCCGCTCGTCGGCCGCACCAGGCATACGATGCAGCGTCCAAGCGTCGACTTGCCCGAACCGGACTCGCCGATGACGCCAAAAGTCTCGCCTTGCGCGACCCGAAATCCCACGCCGTCAACCGCGCGGATGAACTGATGGCGCTGGCGCGCCGGAAACGCGATCTCGAGTTCATCGACGGTCAGGATATCGCTCACGATCCGGCTCCCGCCAGGACCAGCGCGTCGGCTCGCCGGCAGCGCACCTGGCGCTCGCCGCGGGCGACGAGTATCTGTGGCTCGCGGCAGGCCGCCTCGGCGTGGCTGCAGCGTGGACCAAATCGGCAACCGGTTGGCATTTCGCGCGGCGAGGGAACGCGTCCGGGAATCGACGGCAGCTTCGACTTGCGATGACGTTGCTGCGGCAGTGAACCGAGCAAGCCAGCCGTATAGGGATGCAGCGGCCGCGACAGGATGTCGTCGACCGGTCCATCCTCGACCACCTGCCCGGCGTACATGGTCAGCATTCGCGAGCAGCTTTCGGCCACGATCCCGAGGTTGTGGGTGATGAACAGGAGCGCCGTGCCGGTGCGTTGACTGAGGTCCTGCAACAAATCGACAATCTGCGCCTGGATGGTCACATCGAGCGCCGTGGTCGGCTCGTCGGCGATCAGCAGCCGCGGCTCGCACACCAGCGCCATCGCGATCATCACCCGCTGCCGCATGCCGCCAGACAAGCTCATCGGATACATCGTCACGCAGTTGCGTGGCGACGGGATCCCGACCGCGGCCAGCGCCTCGACCGCGCGTTCGCGGGCCTCGCTTGCCGACACCGGGAAATGCGCGCGCACCGTTTCGGCGATCTGATGACCGACGGTGAACACCGGATCGAGCGCGCTCATCGGCTCCTGAAAGATCATGCCGATGCGGCGTCCGCGCACCCGGCGCATATCGGCCTCGCCGAATTGCACGAGGTCGCGACCCTCGAACAGAATCTGGCCGGTCCGACGGCAGCCGCGCCGCGGCAACAACCCGAGGATCGAGAGCGCGGTGATCGATTTGCCGCAACCACTCTCGCCGACGACGCCGAGGGTTTCGCCCGGCATCACAGCAAACGAAACGTCCGTGAGCACGGAAAACCAGTCAGATCCGTCGTTGAACGCGATTGACAGATTGCGCACCGACAACAGCGCTTCGCGGGCGGCCGGTGAGCCGCGCGTTTCCGCGCTCGGTGTTTCGAGTTGGGCCTGAACCATGCGAAGAATGTTCTACTCTTTCTCGATCTTGGCGGCCTGCACGATTCGGCGCCACTTCTCGTACTCGCCCTTGATCACCTCGCCCATCGCGGCGGGCGACGCCGATGGCCGCGGCTCCGCGCCCGCTTCGAACAAGAACTTGCGGGTTGCCGGTCGTTCGACGATCTCGACCAGCCAATCATGCATGCGCCCGATGATCGGCTCCGGGGTCGTCCTCGGGAACCATGCGCCCCACACAACCGAATAGTCGAAATCGGGCACGCCTGCCTCCTGCATGGTGGGAAGCTCGGGCGCGACCGAGACGCGTTTCGCCGGCGTCGATGCGAGCATGCGCATGCGCCCCTGCGAGGCCTGCGCCATCGCCAAGGTAGCGTCCGGGAAATAGAAGTCGATCAGCCCAGCCACGATGTCGGAGGCAGCCTCGGCTGCGCTCTTGTAGTTCACGCGTGTCGCCTCGGCGCCGATTTTCTGGAGATAGAGGTTGGCCGCAACCAGGGCACTCGAGGTCTGCACCCCGTAGAGCGCCTTGCCGTTCTTGCTCTTGATGAATGCCGTGAGCTCGGCGACCGAATGAATAGGCAGTTTCGGATTGACCACCAGAATGAGACCGAGTTCGTTGAGTGTCGTGATCGGCGCCAGCGCCACCATCGGATCGTAGTCGATGCCTTTCATTAGCAGCGGATTGCCCACATAGGCGGACGCCCCGGTGATGATCATGGTGTAGCCGTCGGGTCGGGCATCCATCGCGGCCTGATCGCCGACGTGACCGTTAGCCCCGACCTTGTTCTCGACCACGACCGGCTTTCCGGCCAAGTCCGTCAGGGCGTTGGCATACCAGCGCACCATCAGGTCGCCGCCGCCGCCAGCCGCATACGCGCAGATGACCTTGATGTTCCGATCGGGATAATCAGCGCGGGCGAGCGACCAGATTGGCACGCTCGCGATCGATAGCGTGGCAAGCGTCCGCACGAGCCATCGATTCACGGGTTTCCTCCGGGCTGCTTTGGCCGGCCGTTATCGCCTTGCTGAGACTTGTTGTGGAGAAGCCGGACTTGGTCAAGCGTGGGCGAAGGCTGAGGTGGGCAGCGCTTCAGGCTACGGTCATATCGAGGCCAGGGCCACACGGCCCACGCACACGTCTCAAGCCGGGGGCGTTCCGTTCGCGGCCAGCACTTCACCCGCCAGGTAGAGCGACCCGGTGATGAGGATGCGCGGCGGCGGCGACAGCGCGAGCCCGCCGGCCTGGGTCAACGCGGCTTCGATCGAATCGCAACGATCCGCCGGGATGCCGACCTTGCGCGCGACCTCCGCCAGAGCATCCGATGTCAGGGTCTTGTCTTGGTGGATCGGCAGCGTCAGCAGACGTCGTGTCAGCCCGGCGAAGTTACGCAAAAACCCCTCGGCGTCCTTGCTGGCGAGCATGCCCACGATCAGCACCAGCGGGCGCGAGACCCGTTCCTCGAGGTCCGCCAATGCGGCCGCGATGATGCGACCGCCGTCGAGGTTGTGGCCGCCGTCGAGCCAGATCTCACTCCCGGCCGGCGCGAGCGCGATCAGCTTTCCGCTCGTCAGTCGTTGCATGCGCGCGGGCCAGTCGGCCTTGATGATACCTTGCTCGAACGCCCGCGCCGGCAGCGGCAGTCCGGACGCCCGCAACGCCGCAATCGCGGTCCCGGCGTTGTCGAACTGATGACGACCAAACAACCGCGGCGCCGGCAGATCAAGTAGCCCGGCCGTGTCCTGATAGACCAGGCGACCGCGCTCCTCGCCGGCAACCCAGTCCTGGCCCATGATGTGCGGGGGCGCGCCGATTTCCTGGGCCCGGTGTGCGATGATCGCGAGCGGACCTTCGCTCTGGCGACCGATCACGGCCGGCACGTTCCGCCGCAGAATGGCGGCCTTTTCGGTCGCGATCTTCTCGAGCGTATCCCCAAGCAGATCCACATGATCAATTGACACCGATGTGATCACGCTGGCGATCGGCCGCTCGACCACGTTGGTTGCATCGAGCCGCCCGCCCAGCCCGACTTCGAGCAGCAACACGTCGGCGGCGTGACGCGCGAACAGCATGAACGCGGCCGCGGTCTCGATCTCGAACACGGTAATCGGCGCATCGCCGTTGGCACGTTCGCATTCGGCGAGCGCCGAAGCCAGTTCGTCGTCCGAGACCAGTGTTCCTGCTAATCGAAACCGCTCGTTGATGCGCACCAGATTAGGCGACGTATAGACATGGACGCGTTTGCCGGCGGCCTCGAGCATCGCGCGCATGAAGGCGATGGTGGAGCCCTTGCCGTTGGTGCCAGCGACGTGGATGACGGGCGGCGCCTTACGTTCGGGATGACCGAGCGACTCGAGGATGCGCCACATGCGTCCGAGCGAGAGATCGATCCGCCTGGGATGCAGCGCCAGCAGTCGAGCCAGGATTGCGTCGACGTCCGTCATGGGCGGCCGAGGCCCTTTGCGCCGGTTACGCGCTCGCGGGAGCGGGCGACGCCGGAGCAGGTTCGGCCGGCGCGGCGGCGTTGGTGAGCAACCGGCACAGACGTGCGAGCGTCGCGCGCAGGTCCCGGCGATGCACCACCATGTCCACCATGCCGTGTTCCTTGAGGTATTCGGCCTTTTGAAATCCGTCCGGCAGCTTTTCGCGGATCGTCTGCTCGATCACCCGTGGTCCCGCAAAACCGATCAACGCGCCGGGCTCGGCGATGTGCACGTCGCCCAGCATTGCGTAGGACGCGGTCACGCCGCCGGTGGTCGGATTGGTCAGCACGACAATGTAGGGCTTGCGCGTTTCGCGCAGACGCTGAATTGCGATCGTCGTGCGCGGCAGCTGCATGAGTGACAAGATGCCTTCCTGCATGCGCGCCCCGCCTGACGCCGCAAACACGATGAAGGGCGTGCCCTTGCTGACCGCGGTTTCGATGCCTTTGATTACAGCCTCGCCGGCCGCCATGCCGAGCGAGCCGCCCATGAAGTCGAAGTCCTGCACGCCGATGACCACGGGCTGCCGCTCGAGCCGTCCGAACCCGAGCTTGATCGCGTCGTTGAGCCCGGTCTTGGCGCGCGCATCCTTGATGCGATCGGTATAGCGGCGCTCGTCGCGAAATTTCAGCGGATCGATCGGGACTTCGGGGACCGCAATGTCAAACCAGGTCTCGTTGTCGAACATCGACTTGAGGCGCGCCAGCGCCCCCATGCGCATATGGTAGTTCGAGCCAGGAATCACGAAGAGATTGGCTTCCACGTCCTTGTAGAACACGAGCTGGCCGGTCTCCGGGCACTTGATCCAGAGATTTTCCGGCGTATCGCGCCGCACCAGCATGTTGCGGATCTTTGGCCGGACAACGTTGGAGATCCAGTTCATGAACGCACGCTACCTATCTTCGGTCCGATCGTTTGCCGCGAAGCACTACTCTGCAGCACGCACGCGCGCGCCGCGTACGCCCGCCGCAAGATCAGCAACCAGGCCGGCGACCGCCTTGACCGTGCCAGGACCGGCCTTTCCATTTACCAGACTTCCGCGCAGAGCATCGACCAAGGCGGAGCCTACCACGACGCCGTCAGCACCGCGTGCGATTGCAGCTGCGCTGCCGGCATCCTTCACGCCGAAGCCGACGCAGACCGGCAGCGCCGTGTGGCGCTTGATACGCGCGACCGCGGCGGAAACCTTGCCGGCATCCGGAACCGCCGAGCCGGTGATGCCGGTGATCGACACGTAGTAGACGAAGCCGGACGTGTTCGTGAGCACCGCCGGCAAACGCTTGTCATCGGTTGTCGGGGTCGCGAGCCGGATGAAGTTGAGGCCGGCGCGCAATGCCGGCCGACAGAGCTCATCGTCTTCTTCGGGCGGCAGATCAACCACGATCAATCCGTCGACACCGGCCGCTTTCGCATCGGTCAGGAAACGCTCGACCCCGTAAATATAGATCGGGTTGTAGTAACCCATCAGCACGATCGGCGTCTTATCGTCGCTGCGGCGAAATGCAGTCACCATTGCCAGCGTCTTCGTCAAGGTCTGCCCACCCTTGAGCGCGCGCAAGCCGGCGGCCTGGATCGCCGGGCCGTCCGCCATCGGGTCGGTGAACGGCATGCCGAGCTCGATCACATCGGCCCCGGCGGCCGGCAGCGCCTTGGTGATGGCGAGCGAGGTCTCATAGTCCGGGTCGCCGCTCATCAGGAAGGTGACAAGCGCGGAACGACCCTCGCGCTTCAATGCGGCAAAGCGGCGGTCGATGCGCGTAGTCATTAGATCGTTGTTCCCAGGTGCTCGGCCACGGCAAAAATGTCCTTGTCGCCTCGCCCGCACATATTCATCACCATGAGGTGGTCGACCGGTTTGGCGGGCGCAAGCTCCAGCACCCTGGCAAGCGCGTGCGCGGGTTCAAGCGCCGGAATGATGCCTTCAAGCTTGCAGCACAGCTGGAAAGCGTTGAGCGCCTCCGCGTCGGTCGCCGACAAATATTTCACGCGGCCGAGATCGCTGAGCCATGAGTGTTCGGGCCCGATGCCCGGGTAATCCAGACCCGCAGAAATCGAGTGGGCTTCCTTGATCTGCCCGTCCTCGTCCATCAACAAATAAGTTCGATTGCCGTGCAGCACACCGGGGCGCCCACCGGCAATCGACGCCGCATGCAGGCCGGTCGTAAGTCCGTGGCCGGCCGCTTCGACCCCGTAGATCTCGATCTCCTTGTCGTCCAGGAACGGGTGGAACAATCCCATCGCATTGGAGCCGCCGCCGATGCATGCCACCAGGCTGTCGGGCAACCGGCCTTCCGCGGCTAGCATTTGTTCGCGGGTTTCGCGCCCGATCACCGATTGGAAGTCGCGCACCATCATCGGATAAGGATGCGGACCCGCAACCGTGCCGATGCAGTAGAACGTCGTGTCTACGTTGGTGACCCAGTCGCGCAACGCCTCGTTCATGGCGTCCTTGAGGGTTTTTGAGCCGGACTTCACCGGCCGCACTTCCGCGCCCAGCAGCTTCATCCGAAAAACGTTCGGCTTCTGCCGCTCAACGTCGACAGCGCCCATATAGACGATGCACTCGAGTCCGAAGCGTGCACACAACGTCGCGGTCGCAACCCCATGCTGGCCGGCGCCGGTTTCGGCGATGATGCGCCGCTTACCCATGCGGCGTGCCAGCAGGATCTGGCCCAGCACATTATTCACCTTGTGGGCGCCAGTGTGGTTGAGCTCATCGCGCTTGAAATAGATCTTCGCGCCACCGGCGCCGCCGTTAGCCGCCGATACCGCGCGCAGATGGTCCGTCATCCGTTCCGCGAAATAGAGCGGGCTCGGCCGGCCGACGTAATGCGCGAGGTAATAGTCCATGTCGCGCTTGAATGCCGGATCGACCTTCGCGGCCGCATAGGCCTGCTCGAGCTCGAGGATCAGCGGCATCAGCGTTTCGGCCACGAACCGCCCGCCGAACAATCCGAAATGTCCGCGCTCGTCAGGACCGGTGCGGAAGGAATTGGGCTGTTGAACGGTCATACGCGGCTCATGACGTTGGTAGCGGGTATTTGCATCCGCCGTGCTGCGCGAATGAAGGCGCGGATCTTGTCGTGATCCTTTTCACCGGGCGCGCGCTCGACCCCCGACGACACGTCGACGCCGGGTGCATTGGTGATAAGCAGAGCAGCCGCGACGTTGTCCGGGTCGAGGCCGCCGGAGAGCATGTAGGGAACCGCAAGATCGAGCTGTTCCAGCAAATGCCAGTCAAACGGCTTGCCGAGACCGCCCGGACGGGTTGCCTCGCGCGGCGCGCGCGCGTCGAACAGCAATCGATCTACCACCGTGTCATAGCGTGTAACGGCTGCGAGGTCGGCGCGGGCCTGAACCGCAATCGCCTTCATCACCGGCAGGCCAAAGCGAGCCTTGATCGCCCGCACGCGCGCCGGCGTTTCGGCGCCATGAAGCTGCAGCAAGTCGGGCCGCAACGCGTCGATGATGCCTGCCAGCAGAACATCGTCGGCATCGACGGTGAGCGCGACTTTGCCGGCGCGATCCCCGACGCGGCGCCCCAATTCGGCTGCCGCCACAAGGCCGACGTCGCGCGGCGACGGCGGAAAGAACACAAAGCCAACCATGTCCGCCCCCGCCTCGAGTGCGACATCGAGCGCGTCGGGGGTTTTCAAGCCGCAGATTTTGACCAATACGGACATAGGGTTCGCCAGATTCAAGGCGCCGTTCTACGCCGATTGTGCGGCGTTGTCTCCCGGCCCCGAAGGCAAGCTCCGCCATACCAGGATGGCAGCAGCGAGATCCTCGATTGCACTCCCGACCGACTTGAATAGCGTGATTTCGCCCAGCGCGGCCCGGCCTGCCACCTTGCCGCGGCAAAGATCGAACAGGTCGCCGGCGATGTCCGCGGCCGCAATGATGCCGCGCGCCATTGGATCGACGATGTCGCCGGCCTCGCTCAAGGCCCCGGCCCGTGTATCGACATAGACCCGCGCGCGCCGCACGACGTCATCGTCGGCTTCGCGCATCGTTGCCGTAAATCCTCCGACGAGGTCGATGTGCGTGCCCTCGCGGATCCAGGCGCCCCGTAGCAACGGAGTGCTCGCGAGCGTGGCACATGAGATGATGTCCGCCGCACGCGCCGCGGCTTCAAGATCGTCCTCCACCGAAACAGCGAGGCCGGTGTCCGCAAGCGCTGACGCGAGCGCGTTGGCGCTGCACCGCGTCCGGTTCCAGAGCGTAACCGTCCGAACGGGCCGCACCGCGGCGTGAGCGCGCACGAGGTGGCGCGCAAGCGCACCTGCACCCACCATCAGCAGGTGCGAGGCATCGGCGCGAGCAAGGTAGCGGGCCGCGAGCGCGGAAGCCGCCGCCGTGCGCCATGCGGTCAAGGCACGCCCGTCCAGCATGGCGAGTGGCTCGCCGGTCTCGCCCGATAGCAGCACATAGAGGCCATGGAGAGAGGGGCTGCCGAGCTTCGCGTTGTCGGGGAACACGGTGACGAGCTTGCAACCCAGAAACCCGTCAGCTGTCGTCGTCCACGCGGGCATGAGCAGCAAAGTGGCGTCTCTGCCCGGCCGGGTGATGGTGTGGTGGTGGCGAACTGGCGTTACGATCTCGGCGCGAAACGCCTCCGCGAGAGCGTCAGCAAGACCGACATAGCTCACCGCGCGGCCGATGGCGTCCGCGGAGACGATCCGCACGGAGTTGGCTATGCCGCCGCCGGGGGCCGCAGCGCAATCCGACGCGCGTCGGCGGGGGCCGCACTTGTGTCAACCGCGTCCAGGCGGCGCTTGAGTTCGAGATTTTCGCCGCGTAGCGCACGGGCTTCCCGGTCGAGGATGCGAGCGCTACGCCGCCAGCGCGCCTGCCGCAACCAAACCGCGCTGCCGCCGATAATGACACCGATGATCACCATCGCGAGGGCGACCGTCCAGGCTCTGGGCGAAACGGCAAGCGGTGGAGTGGTCAGCCCCAAAGGATCGAGGTTGACGATGACGCGCTGCCGGTTCGCCACCGCGAACGCGACCACCATCGCGGCGATCACCAGCAGGATCAGCCAATTGATGACTTTGCCGATCATCGACGCGGTGCCGGGCTCATGCGTGACAACCCCGTTCAGGATTGGATGCGATTGAGACGCTCGCGCATCTCCTTGCCGGTCTTGAAGAACGGCACATGCTTTTCGTCGACCGCGACATGCGCGCCGGTACGTGGGTTGCGTCCGGTTCTAGCCGGCCGCTCTTTCACCGAAAAGGCGCCGAAACCGCGCAATTCCACGCGGTCGCCACGTGCCAGTGCGGCGATGATTTCGCCCAGGATGGCGTTGACGATGTTCTCGACGTCGCGTTGATAAAGATGCGGGTTCTGCGTAGCGACACGCTGAACGAGTTCTGACTTGATCATGTTTCGTCGCCGTTTGCCGCGAGGCGCGCGGCCCCTGATCGAGAGTGCCTTCGGGCGATGACCCCGCCGGTCGAGCCCGGCTCTCCGTCCGAAACGCTTTTATGAGCGAAACTAGAGCGATTTCCAATGCCCATCAAACGAAAATCGCTCGCGAGTGCGGTCGACAAAGGTGTGCGGTCGACAAAAGTGAACTGCACTTTGTGCTCAACGCGCTCGCGCTCATTGCCTCAGCGTAAGTTGCGTTGACAGGCGCTCGCGGCCTTACGATCCGGAACTGCCCGCCGCTCAGTTCGTGGCCGGAGGGTGCCAAAGCGCTAGAAGACCGTCAAGGTTGAGTTGCTCGAGCGCCCGCACCGTCCCGGCGTCCTCGATGCGGCGCGCAAGCGACGCGAGGCCGACGAACTCGAAAACCGCGGCGGCCGGATGCAGGAACGAAAAGTCGGAAAACCGTGACCGCACCCGCCAATCGCGCACTGGTGTATTGGGGTCAATGCTGCGTTCCTTGGCGAGCCACGCCACCGCGGATTTCTCATCGCCGAGCTCGTCCACGAGCTTGAGATCGATCGCCTGCCGGCCAGTAAACACGCGACCGTCGGCGACACGTCCGAGGGCTTCGCCGTCGAGGTGACGCCGGGTCTGCACTAGTCCGCGGAACCACGCGTAGGAATCCATCACGATCGCCTCGATTGCGGCGCGCGCTTCCGGACTCGTCGGTTCAAAACCGTTGGGCGCGGCCTTCAGCGGGGATGATTTGATCTCCTCGACCTTGATGCCGATCGTCTTCATCAGCTCGGTCAAGTTCGGGTATTGGAACAGGACGCCGACCGATCCGACGAGCGACGTGCCCTGGGCAACGATGTGGTCCGACGCCATGGCGGTGATGTAGCCCCCGGACGCGGCCAGACCATCGATCACGACGACCATCGGTTTGCGCGCGGCAAGCCGCCGCAAGGCATCGAACAGCTGTTCGGAGCCGGCGGTCGTCCCGCCCGGACTATCGACGTGCACGATGACAGCCTTCACCGAGGAACGGCCAAGCCGTTCGATCGATTCGACCCGCTCGGTGTCGCCGCGGATAAGGCCTTGGATCGTCAATCGCGCGATCGATCCGCTCGTCCCGCCTAACGCTCCGCGCCGCTCAGCCAGCAGGGCGGCTGTGGAAATAACGACCGCTGCGACGATCAGGAATGCGAGCACACGCCAGAAGGTCAGCTTCCGCCGCAGGCGACGGCGGTCAACAATGGCGTCGGTATCCAACGGCATGGATCAGCTCCTGCGAAGACGTCATGCGCAAAAACTGATGCGCGGAGGCAGCTCTCCGCGCATCGTGTCTGCAAATCGCGTCGCGCCCGCGCCTATTCCTCGTCGCCCTCCTCCTTGGCGTCGCCCTTTTCGCCAGCGCGCTTAAGAGCGGTTCCAAGGATGTCGCCAAGCGTTGCGCCGGAGTCGGACGATCCGTACTGGGCGATCGCCTCCTTCTCCTCGGCGACCTCGAGTGCCTTGATCGAGACCGTGACCTTGTGGGTGCGGCGATCGAACTGGGTGACGCGCGCGTCGACCTTCTGGCCGACCTGGAAGCGATCGGGCCGCTGCTCCTCGCGGTCGCGCGCGAGTTCCGAGCGCTTGATGAAGGCGGTGAGATCGGTTCCGACCAGCTTGACCTCGAGCCCGGAATCCTTGACCTCGGTCACTTCACAGGTGACGACCGATCCCTTCTTCAGATCGCCGGCTTCCGCGAAAGGATCGCCCTGCAGCTGCTTGACGCCGAGCGAGATACGCTCCTTTTCGACGTCGACGTCCAGAACCTTGGCCCGGACCTTATCGCCCTTTTTGTAGTCGTCGATGACCTGTTCGCCGGGCCGTTTCCAGTCGAGATCCGACAGGTGGACCATGCCATCGATGTCGCCATCGAGGCCGAGGAACAGCCCGAATTCGGTCTTGTTCTTGACCTCGCCTTCAATGACGCTGCCGGGCGGATATTTTTCGACAAAGACTTCCCACGGGTTGCGCATAGTCTGCTTGAGACCGAGCGAGATGCGCCGCTTGACCGGGTCGACCTCGAGAATCTGCACCTCGACTTCCTGCGAGGTGGAGACGATCTTGCCCGGATGCACGTTCTTCTTGGTCCACGACATTTCCGACACGTGGATCAGGCCTTCGATGCCGGGCTCAAGCTCGACGAACGCGCCGTAGTCGGTGATGTTGGTGACCCGACCCTTAAGCCGCATTCCAATTGGATATTTCGCATCGATGCCCTGCCAGGGGTCGGCCTGCAATTGCTTCATGCCGAGCGAGATGCGGTGCGTCTCGTGGTTGATCTTGATGATCTTGACCTTGACCTGCTGGCCGATGTTGAGCATCTCGGTCGGGTGGTTGACGCGCCGCCAGGCGATGTCGGTCACGTGCAGCAGGCCGTCGATGCCCCCGAGATCCACAAACGCGCCGTAGTCGGTAATGTTCTTGACCACGCCGTCGATGACCTGGCCCTCTTCGAGATTCTGCACCAGTTCCTGACGCTGTTCGGCACGGGTTTCTTCCAGCACGGTACGGCGGGACACTACGATGTTGCCGCGCCGACGGTCCATTTTCAGGATTTGGAACGGCTGCGGCACATTCATCAACGGCGTGACGTCGCGAATCGGCCGGATATCGACCTGCGAGCGCGGTAGGAATGCAACCGCGCCGTCGAGATCGACAGTGAACCCGCCCTTGACCTGGTTGAAGATGACGCCGGAAACCTTCTCGTTGCCCTTGAAGGCCTGTTCCAGCTTGCCCCAGCTCTCTTCGCGGCGCGCCTTGTCGCGTGACAGCACGGCTTCGCCGAGCGCGTTTTCGACGCGCTCGAGATAAACCTCGACCGTATCGCCGACCTTGAGTTCGTTTTGACGTCCCGGGCCCGCGAATTCGCGCACCGGCACACGTCCTTCGGTCTTCAATCCGACATCGATGACTGCGAGGTCCTTCTCGATGCCGACAATGATCCCCTTGATGACGGAGCCTTCCTGCAGGTTGCCCTTAGTGAAGGACTCTTCGAGCAATTGGGCAAAATCTTCGCGCGACGGCGCAGCGGCAGTAGCAACCATGAACTCTCCTGGGCGCCGACGGTTAGAATGAAGGGCGTTCCGAACGCGCGGGCTGAAGGCCACGGGGACCTGCAGCGACTGCCAAACGGCAGGCCGGCGCGTAACCGAGCGGTCGGAACGATGGTTATTGTGGGTCGGCCGTGAAAGAAGCCTGCGCGCGGACTGATCCTCCTCGACGAGGACCCCGTTTGGCGTCCTCGGCCCGCGCGGACGGCTTCGACCTTGTCGATGGCTGCCCGAACCGGGGGGATATAGCCAACCACGCAAGCGTGGGCAAGGGCCGCGAGAGGCCGTCAGGCCCTCATTAGAACCGCATCCAGCACACTCCCGAGCGCCTTTTCCGGGTCGCCGATCATCGTCTTTGCACGCCAGGCGACGAAGCCGTCAGGACGAATCAGGACCGCGCCGTCCTGCGACAAGCCATAGGCCTGCGCGAACGCGGCCTCGGGATCGTGCACGTCCGCGCCTCCGACGACATGCGCGGCGATCGCAAGGTCCGGAAACCGCCGAGCCACGGCGCTTGCAGCTCGGCACCACGTATCGCCGCCCCGCGCGGCCAGGAGAACGAACGCGTCGCCGAAGAGGTCGAGCGTCGACACCTGCCGCCCGGTTCGCTCGAGCCAGACGTGTGGAGCGCGCGAACCGGGACGACCGCACGTCCTGTGCGGATCGGCATGGACGGCCGCGTCACCATCGTCCGCGACGATCGCCGACGAGTGATAGATGTGACCGAGTTCGATGTCGAAATCATCCGCAAGCGGCTGGAAATCGGTCGCCCCAAGATAAGGAGCGGTCCGCGTGACGTAGCGGGTGTAAGCCTGTTCAACCGTGAACTTTGCGATCGGGCGGCGTTCCATGTCGTAGGTCTCGAGCAGCCTGGGTCCGGCCAAGCCCTTGAGGACGTAGGCAAGCTTCCAGGCCAGGTTGTGCGCGTCGTGAATACCGGTGTTGCCGCCGAAGCCGCCGTTGGGCGGCATCAGATGCGCGGCGTCGCCCGCGAGGAAAATCCGGCCTTGCGCAAACTGCCGGGCGACGTCAGACGTCGCCCGCCAGCGCGCGACCCCATCGATCCGTACCGACAGATCGGGAACGCCCGCGGCGGCACGCACGAACTCGATCAAGCGTTTTTCGCTCACGTCCTTGGCGACGTTGGCAGCGTCCGGATCGGTCAGCGGATCGCCGACCCGGTTGATGCCAATGAAGCCCGATTGGCAATCCTTGTTCATCCGCATGAATCCACCGAACACCGGATTGTTGATGTAGATGACGCTCAACGGCTTGCCGCCCAGTTGCGGCGACAGATCAGCCGTGAAGTAGATCGTGATGCTGTTGGAAAAGACGCCGCGTCCGTCGAGCGGAACGCCCAGCAATTCGCGCACCACGCTGTGTGCCCCATCGGCGCCGACGAGATATTGCCCGCGCAACTCCTTCGACTCGCCGCTGTCGGCGTTCTTCACCGTGACCGTGACGCCATTGTCATCCTGTGCAACCGACGCGACCGCGTATCCTTCCAGCAATTGCGCGCCGGCCTCCTTGGCACGTCGGCGTAGAATCGGCTCGAGGCTCGGCTGACTGATGAACAACCGCCGGCACGGGCTCAGCGCCTCGACGCCGGCGTTGAGGCTGCCGATGATGTCGGCGAGCTTTTTGCCGGAGAGGTTGTCCATCGCGATGATGGCGCCTTCGGGCAGGAAATCTTCCTCCGAGCGGCGCTTGACCTCGTCCTCTATTCCGGCGAGGCGGAACAGTTCGAGCGTGCGCATGTGGAAATGCGCCGCCCGCGGCAGCGGCGACCCACCTTTCAATCGCTCAACCGCGATCGACGCGATCCCCTGTTGGGCGAGAAACATCGCGGTCGATAAGCCGATCAGGCCGCCGCCTGCGATCACGACGGGACATTCCTGCGTCGCTTCCGCACGCATGACGCATCCTCCGGCCGTTGATTGCCGGAATGTTAGCGCGTTGGAGGAGGTCCCTGCACCAACTTCGCGTTATGAAGCCCATTCCGCGGAAACGGGCACTAGCGCCGGACCTGCTCGACCCGTGCAATGGCAGCGGCGACCGCGGCTTCGATATCGAGGTCGGTGGTGTCGAGCACAAAAGCGTCAGCGGCCGGCCGCAGCGGCGCAACGGAACGCGACTGGTCGCGCTCGTCGCGGCGCAGAATGTCAGCCAGAATGTCGGCTGCACGCACGTTCTGGCCCTGCACCTCGAGCTCAAGGGTTCGCCGCCGGGCACGCTCCTGCGGCGACGCCGTGACGAAAATCTTCACGTCCGCCTGCGGACAGATCACCGTCCCAATATCGCGGCCGTCGAGCACGGCGCCGCGCGGTGAGGCCGCGAACTCCTGCTGGAAATTGAACAGCGCAGCCCGCACATCCGGAATCGCCGCGACGATCGAGGCTGCCTCCCCGACCGCATGAAGCTTGAGTGCATTCTCGTCAAAGCGCGTCGGATCAAGCGCGAGCGCCGCCGCTTTGATGCTGGCGTGATCATCGAGCTTATGACCGGCGTCCAGCACCGCCTTCGCGACGGCGCGGTAGATCAGCCCGGTGTCGAGGTGAGGCAGCCCGTAGTGCTTGGCCAATCGCTTCGCGATCGTGCCTTTGCCAGAGGCCGCCGGCCCGTCGATCGCTATGATCATGTGAGGCTGGCGCCGAGCGACCGCATCATGTCGGCGAATCCGGGGAAGCTCGTCGCCACGATCGAAACGTCATCGGCTTGCACCGGTTTCGCCGACGCGAGACCCATGACCAGCGCTGACATAGCGATCCGGTGATCCATGTGGGTTTCGACCGTGCCGCCGCCAGGCGCGCGGCCACGCCCGCGGACGATCAAATCGTCGCCGTCGATCTCAACCTCGACGTCGTTGACGCGCAGCATCGCGGCCGTCGCGGCCAGGCGATCGGATTCCTTGACACGCAGTTCCTTGAGGCCACGCATGATCGTCGTGCCCTCTGCGCACGCAGCCGCGACCGCGAGCACCGGATATTCGTCGATCATGGAAGGGGCGCGCGCTGCCGGCACCTCAACACCCTTGAGGCCGGACGAACGCACGCGCAGGTCCGCGATCTCCTCGCCCCCGTCACGGCGCTCCTCAACGGTTTCGATCGACGCACCCATTTCGCGCAGTGTCTCGAACAAACCGGTGCGGAGCGGATTGGTCATGACACCTTCGATGACCACGTCGGACCCGGGCGCAATCAGCGCCGCGACCAGCGGAAACGCAGCAGAAGACGGGTCGGCCGGCACAACAACTTCGGCGGAACGAAGCTCGGGCTGGCCGGTGACCGTGACCCGACGCCCGTCGCCGACGATCTCGACCACGACCTCGGCGCCGAAATGGCTCAGCATGCGTTCGGTGTGATCGCGCGTCGCCTCCTTTTCGAACACGGTTGTCGCGCCGGGCGCGCCCAAGCCCGCGAGCAAGACCGCTGACTTGAGTTGCGCCGAAGCCGCCGGCGGCTCGTAGACGATTGGAATCGGATCGCGGGCGCCTCGCAGCGTCACCGGCAGCCGACCGCCTGGGGCGCTCGCGAGCGCATGCGCGCCCATTCGGGTCAACGGATCGATCACGCGCTGCATCGGCCGCTTGCGCAGGGATACGTCGCCGTCAAATGTCACCGAGATTGGGCACGACGCCGTGGCACCCATCACCAGGCGACAACCCGTAGCGGAATTGCCGAAATCGAGCGATTCGCGCGGCTGCGCAAACCCCCCGACCCCGACGCCGTCAACCCGCCATCGACCTACGCCCTCCCGTTCAACCCGTGCGCCGAGGGTGCGCATCGCCTTACCGGTATTAATGACGTCCTCGCCCTCGAGCAGCTGCGAAATTCGGGTCGGACCGACCGCAAGGGCGCCAAGAATAAGGGCTCGGTGCGAGATCGACTTGTCACCCGGCACGCGTACGCGGCCGCGCAACGGATTGCCATGCGCCGCGGTCATGGGCAAAACAGTGGTGGAATGCATGAATGTAGCAGCCGTGAAATCGGGCCGTCCTTAGCACCCGGTGGCGCCCACGTCATCTCGCCGACCCGGCCGCATTTGTGCCCCTGGCGCTATTGACAGCCGCTCCGTGGGCAGCATAGGGGAGAGCCCTTTTCCAACCACCCGTTTTTTAAGGATCGCGCACGGTGGCGAAACCCGAGCTTGGTACCAAACGCCTCTGCGCCAGTTGCGGCGCGAAGTTCTACGACCTGAACAAGACCCCGATCGCGTGCCCCAAATGCGGCACGCCGTTCGAAGTCGTTCCGGTGACCACGCGACCACGCCCCGATCAGCGAGCGGCGGCACGCCAGCCCGAGGTCGAGGTCGAGGAGGTACAGGAGGCCGAGCTGATCTCGCTCGAGGAAGCCGACGCCGAGGCCCAGGGCAAGAAGGTACCGGCCGCTGCGGAAGGTGCAGAGGCGACCGAGGACGGGGAGACGGAAGAGGCCATTGAGGACGACGCCGAGGACACGTTCATCGAGCAGGAGGAAGAAGAAGACACCGACGTCTCCGAGATCATCGGCGGCGACATCGAGGATGAAGAAGAGACTTGACGCCGACGGCGGTGGTATATGGTTGCGGTGTAGGTCTATCGTTGAGGTGCGGCGCGGCAATCCCAAGACCGCGCATCTCGGTCGGGGCCATAGCTCAGTTGGGAGAGCGCTTGAATGGCATTCAAGAGGTCGGCGGTTCGACTCCGCCTGGCTCCACCAAATAAAATGTCCGTTTCTCTAATAGGCTAACAAGGCCGCGGCGGCCCTGACGGGCGAACGTTGGCGGCCGCCCCGCAGGCAACGCGCTTGCGACCGGCGCCTGCCCACCACACTATTCAGCCCGCAAGCGGGAGGATCGGCCATGCAAGGCAAAGTCGGCCTGGAAGAACACTTCGCAATCGAGGACACCATCAACGACTCGAAGGGATTTCTGCCTGAGCGGGTGTGGCCAGAGCTGCGCGCGCGGCTGCTCGATTTCCACGACAAGCGGCTTGCCGAGATGGACAAGCACGGCATGGAGATCATGATCCTGTCGCTCAACGCGCCGGCCGTGCAAGCAATCCCCGACCCGAAGCGTGCGAACGACGTCGCCCGCGAGGCCAACGATCTCCTCGCCGAACAAGTCCGCAAGCGGCCCGACCGATTTGCCGCGCTCGCCGCGCTCCCGATGCAGGATCCGGAGCTCGCCATCGCCGAGCTTGAACGCTGCGTGCGTGATCTCGGCTTCTGCGGCGCGCTCGCCAACGGCTTTTCGCAGGTCGGCGACGCCAACACGGCGGCCTACCTTGACCTTAAGCGTTACTGGCCGTTTTGGGCGACGGTCGAAAGACTCGACGTTCCGTTCTATCTGCATCCGCGCAATCCGCTGCCGGCATGGTCGCAGATCTATGAAGGCCATTCCTGGCTGCTCGGCCCGACCTGGGCGTTCGGAGTCGAGACCGCGACCCACGCATTGCGGCTGATGGGCTCGGGCCTGTTCGACGCCTATCCGCGCCTGCAGATTGTTTTGGGCCACATGGGCGAAGGCTTGCCCTACTCGATGTGGCGGGTCGACAACCGCAACAACTGGTCGAAATCGCCGCACAATTGTCCGGCCAAGAAGAAGATGGGTGAGTATTTTGCGGCCAACTTCTACCTGACCACGGCCGGCAATTTCCGCACCCAGACGCTGATCGACGCCATGCTGGAGATCGGCGTCGACCGGCTGTTGTTCTCCACCGACTGGCCGTTCGAGGATATCAGCGACGCAGCGGTGTGGTTCGATGCCGCACCTATCAGTGAGCCGGACCGCATCAAAATCGGCCGCACCAATGCCTTGCGGCTGTTCAAGCTGGCCGGTCATGCGGCCGCGACTTGACCGGAACGTTGCCCGGTGACATGGCGGTCTGATAAACCGCAATCAGCAACAATATCGAATCGGGGCAGCTCATGGATCAACGCGTTCCAAACAAGCGTGACGCGCTCGCGAGCTTGATCGCATTCGTATCGAACTCCGTCGCGCAAGCCCGCGTGGTCGAGAAGCCGTTCTACCATCTCGTGTTCGATCGCGTGTTTCCGAACGACACCTACGCCCAGATGGTCGACGCGATGCCGAGCGCGGCCGATTACCGGCCGCTGTGGGGACGCAACAAGGGCAACATGCGCGAGGACGGCACCTCGACCCGCGTGAAGATCGATTTGTTCCCCGAGTACACGCGCCATCTGCCGGACCACAAACGCGCGCTGTGGGACCTGGTTGGCCGCGCGCTTTGCTCAGCTGAAGTTCAATCGGCGCTGATGCGCGCGCTCGCGCCCGCCTTGAAGCGGCGCTTCGGCGACGGCTTCGCGGATGTCGGCATGTATCCGATTCCGGTGCTCACCCGCGACACGCCCGGCTACCGGATCACGCCGCACACCGACACCCAGTGGAAAGGCATCACTGTGCAGCTCTATCTGCCGCGCGACGACAAGGCGACCCACATCGGCACGATCTTTCACGGCCGCCTGCCCGACGGCTCGCTGCCGAAGGCAACGCAGATGCGGTTTGCGCCCAACACCGGCTACGCCTTCGCGGTCGGCGACAACACTTGGCATTCGGCCGATCCGGTGGGAAACGAAGTCGAGACGCGCGACAGCGTCCTGCTCACCTATTTTGTCGACGCCGGATTGCTGCGCTTCTTGCGCAACCGCGGCAAGCGTGTTGGCAATTTCATGCTCAACGAGGTCCGCTACCTCGCCGGCTAGCGTGCCGCGGGGCGGTCGCGCAGCCTGCTTGAACGCGCGCCGCTTCGCTCCCATATAGCGGTGTGAGCCGCCGAGGAGGGCCTTGGGCATCCTCGCCCGGTTCAGGGGCGCCGCGAGGGCCCCTCGCAAAGTCGCTATCGAGGACTTTGGCCCATGTCGCGTTTGCCCTCCCTCTCCAGCCCGTTTCTACTCGGCTTTGACGAGATCGAGCGCGCGCTCGACCGGGTGACCAAAACCGCCGACGGCTATCCGCCCTACAACATCGAGCGAATCGCGCGCGGGCAAAGTAGCCCCGAGCGGCTGCGGATCACGCTCGCCGTTGCCGGCTTTACCTGCGATCAACTCGACGTGAGCGTGGAGGAGCGCCAACTCGTGATCCGTGGACGGCAGCACGACGACAAGGAGCGGCAATACATCCATCGCGGCATTGCGGCGCGGCAATTTCAGCGGACGTTCGTTTTGGCCGACGGCATGGAGGTCCTGGGCGCGGATCTGCGCAATGGGCTGTTGTCGATCGACCTCGCGCGGCCGGACGCGGAGCGCAGTGCAAAATCTATCGCTATCAGACAACATGAATAGGCCTTCAGACTAACGACGAAGGTATGGGAGGAACGTCGCGAGGGAACAGAACAGGCTGCATCGGTGTTAATGAGTACAAGGGTTCAGGTCATGACAAACGAAACAACAAATTCAAACCACCCGAAGATGTCACCCGAAGCGCTCGCGCAACTCGGCGGCGGCCGCATTGCGTATCTGCGGACGATCCGCTCGGAAGAGGTTGCGACGCTATTTCCGCAGGCACCCGAGATGGCGCCGGGCTTGAACCTGTTCGCGTTGCTTGCTGCCGATGGCACGCCGATCATGCTCACCGACACGCGCGAGGCCGCGATCGCCAATGCCTGGGACAATGAGCTCGAGATGGTGAGCGTGCATTGATCCGTGTGCAGCTGCGCGGCTAGTTCGTCAAACAATATCTGACTGCTGCCTATGGCCCGCTTTTAAGCGGGCCATTGCGTATCAGAGCGCGGGTTGTTCTCAGATCTGAAATTCGCTAGCCGTGCACCGGCGAGGGCATGGCCAGCACGGAATATATCGCTTCCGACGCATGCGCGTCGCGCAGCTTGTTGGCGATGTCCGGATCGCGCAACAGTCGCGCCACGCGGGCGAGCGCCTTGAGGTGGTCGGCACCGGCAGCCTCGGGAGCGAGCAGCACGAACACGAGGTCGACCGGTTGGCCGTCGAGCGCCTCGAAGTCGATCGCCCGGTCGAGCCGGGCGAACAATCCGAACAGCCGATCGAGCTTGGCGAGCTTTCCGTGCGGGATCGCGATGCCGGAACCTACGCCGGTCGAGCCGAGCTTCTCGCGCTGCATGAGAACGTCGAACACCTCGCGTTCGCTGCGACCAGTGAGATCCGCCGCCTTGGCCGCGAGCTCGTGCAGCGCCTGCTTCTTGTTATTGACCTTGAGCGCCGGAATGATCGCCTGCGGCGCAACGAGATCATTTAGCGGCATGGGTAAATTCCGAAAGAGGTTGCCCCAATGGATTTGTTCTCGCGGCACTCCCGCGGCGCATTGGGCGGCGGACCATAGGGACCGCCCTACCCGCCGTCAATAGCACTTACGCTTGTTGTAACGCGCTGGCACCAGTCGCGGTTTCGAACGCGAGCAAAGGCCACACCGGACGTTTCAGCGTACCATCCGCGACCAATCCGCCGCGTTGGTTTTGCTGAGAAATTGGACGGGAATGGGATTTTTCAAGATGTCACATTTGCACGCCAGACCTTCCCATCGCGGGGGCTCACGTCGGCGTATCAAAAGTTGGCCGGATTGCGTCCTTGTCCCCACGCGGCGAAATGGTATCCGTTTCCACAATCGCGGCCGCAGAGCGCTCTAGTGTCCCGCTTCCGACGCTTGAACCCCTTAGCGGCGGGCACTTTTACAAGCGTCGGAAACAAAGCGACACTAGCAACTTTATGATTCTAAGTGTGGCTTTGGATTGACGTTCCTACGAAGAACTCGCCGCGATGCTGGTAGGAACGTCAAATCCGCCACACTAGGATAGCCCGCCGCGTATACATCGAGCCCATGGATCCGACTCCCAATCTCAAAATCGTCATTGTCGACGAAAATCCGATCCGGGCCGCGATTCTGGAAGACGGGCTGCGCGAGGCCGGTTTCGTGCAAGTGATGCGACTCGATGAAACCGCCAACCTGCTTGCCCGCATTTACGCAATCGATCCCGACGTCATCCTGATTGATCTCGAAAATCCCAGTCGCGACGTGCTCGAGCAGATGTTCCAGGTCAGCCGGATCGTGAAGCGCCCGATCGCGATGTTTGTCGATCAGAGCGACACCGCCTCGATCCAGGCCTCGGTCGACGCCGGCGTATCCGCTTACATCGTCGATGGGCTCAAGAAGGAGCGCATGAAGCACATCCTCGATCTGTGCATCTCGCGCTTCAATGCGTTCTCGCGCCTGCAGGATGAGTTGGAGCGCGCGAAGAGTGCGCTCGAAGAACGCAAGGTGATCGATCGTGCCAGGGGCATCTTGATGAAAGCCAAGAATCTGACCGAAGAACAGGCCTACGCGTTGATGCGCAAAACGGCGATGAACGAAAACAAGCGGATCGCGGAGATCGCCCAGTCCATCATTACCGCCGCGGATTTACTGCGATGAGCGCTGAACTCCTGCGCATCGGCTTCATTCCCCTGTGCGATGCCGCCGCGCTGCTGATCGCCGTCGACAAAGGTTTTTGCCGCGAGGCCGGACTCAATGTCGAACTTGTCCGCGAAGTCTCATGGTCGAACGTGCGCGACAAGCTCAACATCGGCCTGTTCGACGCCGCGCACCTGCTGGCCCCGGTCGCGATCGCCTCGAGCCTGGGGCTCGGGCACGTCAAGGTTCCGATCATCGGGCCGTTCAATCTTGGCATCAACGGCAACGCCATCACGGTCTCACCCGACCTGCACGCGGCGCTGAAAGCTGCCGCCGAAGGCGACATCGCCGACCCGATGGTGTCGGCGCGCGCTCTCGCCCGTGTGGTCGCCGAGCGCAAGCGCAAGGTCCGGGAGCCGGTGACCTTCGGAATGACCTTCCCGTTCTCGACCCACAATTATCATCTGCGATTCTGGATGGCGGCGGGCGGCGTTGATCCGGACGAGGACGTTCGCCTGGTCGTTCTGCCTCCGCCCTACATGGTCGAGAGCCTCGCCAACAAGCACGTCGAGGGATTCTGCGTCGGCGCACCCTGGAACTCGGTCGCGGTCGATCTCGGCATCGGGTTCATCCTGCACTTCGTATCCGACATCCTGGCGAGCGCGGCCGAAAAAGTCCTGGCCGTGCGCAACACATGGGCGCAGGAGCACCCTGATACGCTTGCCGCACTCGTGCGTGCCCACGGCCGCGCCGCCGACTACATCGAGGACGCCGTCAATCGCGACGAGGTGTGCGCTTTGCTGGCGAGGCCGCACCGCATCGGCGTTGCGCCTGAGGTCGTTCGGCGCTCGCTTGACGGACGGCTGAAGGTTTCGCCGGACGGGACTGTCCGGGCGAGCGAACGCTACCTGCGCATCGGCCGCGCCCGCGCGGCGCGACCTGACCCGGTGCACGCCGCCTGGCTCTACGGCCAGATGGTCCGCTGGCGGCAAGCCGAGTTCTCGCCTGAACGGCTGGCGGCGGCGCAAGCCGTGTTCCGGCCCGACCTCTACGACGCCATCCTCGGGCGCGCCGCAGCATCGTCGGCAGACGAGCCTCCCGACCACGTCGGGGCGTTTGCAGGACCACCGTTCGATCCGACAAAAATCGCGCCTTAGAAGCACTGGTACGCACGCTTTTTTTCGAGCTCGATTTGGCGCGCTGATTAGCATGTAAGCGGCACTGCCTATTTTTGTGCATCGCACAATAATTCCGCAAATAACTTGCCGAATTGCATCGCCGATAAGCAAAATTCCAATTGGATAGATTTTAATCACTGTGACAACCAGCTGATTTGACAAGCTTTTCCGGAAATCGCCGATTGGCATGCTGCTTGTAAAGGACCTGGCAAGAGGTCCACCGACGGGCCGGCCCGGCAACGCCGCTTATCGAGGGCACGCGCAAGCGGCCATCGGTTGCGGTTTTTTGTTTTCTGGCGGCAGCGAACGCAAAGGATGACCAGGTCAATGACGACAAAGGCACAGGGGACCAAGCGAACAGTGCAGATGAGCCTACCTCAAGTGCCGTCAGCGCGTGCTCGAGCGCCTCTACGAGCACCACCGCTACGTGAAAGCGGCGTGACGCGATGACACCGGATCAGGTCAAATCGGTACAGGCGAGCTTCGCCAAGGTGGCGCCCATCGCCGAAGCGGCGGCCGGCATTTTCTACGGCCGGCTGTTCGAGATCGCGCCCGAGGTCGAGCCGCTGTTTCGCGGCGACATGACCGAGCAGGGGCGCAAGCTGATGAAGACCCTGGCCGTGGTGGTCAACGGACTCGGCAATCTCGGCTCCATTCTTCCGGCCGCGAGCGCGCTCGCTAAGAACCACGTCGCCTACGGGGTCAAGGCATCGCACTACGCGTCGGTCGGCGCGGCGCTGTTATGGACGCTCGAGCGCGGGCTCGGCCCGGATTGGACGCCGGAAGTCCAGAACGCCTGGAGCGCAGCCTATGCGACGCTCTCGAATTTCATGATCGGCGAGGCCTACGGAGCGGCCGCGGCCGAATGAACACCGCGCCCCGGGCGCGCGAGGTCGCAGCGCCGGCGGCCCATAAAGTTCGGAAGAGACTGTCATGAGTGAACCCCTGGTCATCGTCGGCAATGGCATGGCGGCGGCGCGCTTTTGCGAAGAGCTTATCGAGCGTGCCTGCGGCCGTTACGCCATCGCGGTGATCGGCGAGGAGCCGCGGCTCGCCTATAACCGCGTGCTTTTGTCCTCGCTGCTGGCCGACGAAGTCTCCGCCGCCGATGTCGAGCTCAGGCCGGCACGCTGGTGGCGTGATCGCGGCGTGACCGTGCTCTACGGACGACCGGCGACCGCAATCGATCCCGCGATCCGGCGCGTGCGCCTCGCCAACGGGGCCAGCATTCCCTACTCCAAGCTCGTCATCGCTACCGGCTCGCGACCGATCCGCCTCACCGCGCCCGGAATGGATCTGCGTGGCGTCAGGGTGTTTCGCGACTTCGCCGACGTCGCCCATTTGCGACGCGCCGCGAAAGGCGCGCGCGCCGTCGTCATCGGGGGCGGACTGCTGGGGCTCGAGGCCGCGTACGGTCTCGCAAAAGGCGGCGCCAAGGTCACGCTGGTTCACCTCATGGACCGCTTGATGGAGCGTCAGCTCGACGCTCGCAGCGCGGACATGCTTGGGCGCGAGGTCGAGGCGCGTGGCGTCGAAGTTCTGCTCGGTGCCGAAACCACCAAGGTCGAAGGCATCCGTCGCGTCGAGGGCGTACGGCTTGCCGATGGTCGCGTCATCGAAGCCGATCTGCTCGTGGTCGCCGTCGGCGTGCGCCCCAACACCGACCTGGCGCGTGCGGCCGGAATCGCTGTCGATCGCGGCATTATTGTCGACGACGGCCTGCAGACCAGCGTCGCGGACATTCATGCGATCGGAGAATGCGCCGAACATCGCGGCCAGTGCTACGGCCTGGTCGAGCCGGCGCACGAGCAGGCGCGGGTCCTGGCGCGGCGCCTCGCGGGTGTCGGTGCGCATTATCGGGGCAGCGTGCTCGCCACCAATCTCAAGGTCTCGGGCGTCCGGGTGTTCTCGGCCGGCGATTTCCTCGGCGCCACCGGTACCGAAGCGATCGTGCTCTCGGACCCGGGGCTCAAGACCTACAAGAAGCTCGTCATCGCAAACGACCGCCTGGTCGGCGCGGTGCTGTTCGGCGACACCACCGATGGCCCCGGGTATTTCGATCTGATCCGCTCAGGAGCAAGCATCGACGCGGTCCGCAACGAACTCGTCTTCGGTCGGACGTTCGCCGGCCTGCCCGCCGGTTGCCCACAAAATGAGCACGATGAGAAGTTGGGCAATGAGCCGCCCGAAAGGGCAGCATCTCTGACCTACGCGGTATCCAATTCATCCGGACCGCAAACCATAACCCCTTGAGACGTCAAGAGATTGCCTGATGAGGCCAGATGGCACCCGAATTGCAAAAACGAATTTGCGGACGCCATCGACGCCGATTGGCAACGTTCCCAACGCCGGGATTCGAACCAGCACCGAAGCTGAATCCGACCTCGTCGATGCGAGGGCGGCCTTCTTTCGCTTGGCCCGGCGCCTTGTCGCCGGTGCTGCGGTTCAACACCACGCCGGCTGGCTCACCTTTGGCCGACCCGGCGACACGAATTCGAGGGATATCCCGATGGATTACGCCAAGCCGGCCGAAGTCGTTGCATCGATGCTCGAGAGTGCCAACAACAAGTTGCGGCTCTCGCCGCGCGACCTGCTGATCCGCGGCATACTGTCCGGCGCCATTCTTGGCGTCGCGACCAGCCTCGCGTTCAACGCCGCGCTCTCGACCGGGCAGCCGCTCGTCGGCGCCATCATTTTCCCGGTCGGTCTCGTCATCATCGTGCTGCTCGGGCTCGAACTGGTGACCGGCAGCTTCGGCCTCTTGCCGCTCGTTTGGATGAATCGCGAGGCGAGTGCCGGGCAGGTGATCGTCAACTGGAGCTGGGTTTTTCTCGGCAACCTGATCGGCAGCGTCGCCTACGGTGCCCTGCTCGCGATTGCACTCACCAACATGGGAACGAGTGAGCCCACCGGAGTTGCGGCGCGAATCATCGCCGCGGCCGAAGCCAAGACCATCGGCTACGCGGCGCTCGGCACCGCCGGGATGGTGACGGCTTTCGTCAAGGCGATGCTGTGCAACTGGCTGGTCTGCCTCGGCGTCGTGCTCGGCATGACCAGCAAGTCCACCATCGGCAAGATTGCCGCCACCTGGATGCCGATCTTCGTGTTCTTCGCCCAGGGCTTCGAGCATGCGGTGGTCAACATGTTCATCATTCCGACCGGCATGCTGCTCGGCGCCAAGGTGACGTTCGCCGACTGGTGGCTGTGGAATCAGATCCCGGTGACCCTGGGCAACCTGGTCGGCGGCTTCGTGTTCACGGGGCTCGCGCTCTACCTCACCTACGGGCCTAAGCGGGCAGCCGCGCCGATCGCGGCCGCGCAAGTGCCGGCGGAATGACGCGCGCGCGCATGCAAACAGCATGAACGCACTTACCACCATGAGCGGCGATTTCACCCCGGAGCAGAAGCGCTACCTCGAGGGCTTTACCTCGGGTTTGCAGGCCGGACGCGCGGCCCGCGCGCTGACGCCCGGCACGGCGGGTGGACCGCCGCCCGCAGTGCCGGCCGGGCCCGATGCGGCGGCCATCAAGGCTCAGGATCGCGTCATCGCCGAGGGCAAGAAGCTTTCGGACCAGGAAAAGTTCAAGCGCGATCTCAACCCGCTCGACGGCTACGAGAAGCTCAAGGCGCAGGCCGCCGCCAACGAGGCGCCCAAGCCGGACGATAATTTCCGCTGGCGTTTCTTCGGGCTGTTCTACTGCGCGCCGACGCAGACGACCTACATGTGCCGGCTGCGCATCCCCAACGGCGTGCTCAAGCATTGGCAGTTCGCGGGCATCGCCGATCTCGCAGAGAGCTACGCCGGCGGCTATGCGCATGTCACCACGCGCGCCAACCTGCAGATGCGCGAGGTCGAACCGAAGAACGCGGTCGCCATGGTGGAGGCGATCCAGGATCTCGGTCTCTGTTCGCGCGGGTCCGGTGCCGATAACATCCGCAACGTCACCGGCACGCCCACCGCCGGCATCGATCCGCAGGAACTGCTCGACACCCGCCCCTACGCGCGCGAGTGGCACTTCCATATTCTCAACGATCGCTCGCTCTACGGCATTCCGCGCAAGTTCAACGTCGGCTTCGACGGCGCCGGCGTCATCCCGGTGCTGGAGGATACCAACGACATCGGCTTTCAGGCGGTCGAAGTTGCGGATGGCTCCGTGATCGAGCCCGGCGTCTGGTTTCGCGTCATGCTCGGCGGCATCACCGGCCACCACGATTTCGCGCGCGAGACCGGCGTGGTCGTGCGGCCCGCGGAAGCGACCGCGATCGCGGACGCGGTGGTGCGCGTGTTCATCGATCATGGCAACCGCACCGACCGCACCAAGGCGCGGCTCAAATACGTGCTCGACGGTATGGGGACCGAGAAATTCCTCACGCTGGTCGAGGAAAAGCTCGGCCGCCAGCTCGTGCGTGTCTCCCCGGCGGCGCTCAAGCGGCCGTCGCAGGATCGGGCGGCCCATGTCGGGGTGCATGCGCAGAAGCAACCGGGCCTCAACTGGATCGGCGTCGTGCTGCCGGTCGGCAGGCTCACCGGTCCGCAGCTGCGCGGGCTCGCCAAGATCGCAGCTGATCTCGGTGACGGCGATATCCGCCTCACGGTCTGGCAGAACCTGCTGATCTCTGGGATACCCGACGACAAGGTGGCGCTCGCCGAAGCCGCGGTCGCGGCGGTCGGGCTCTCCACCAAGGCAACCTCGATCCGCGCCGGGCTTGTCGCCTGCACCGGCAACATCGGCTGCAAGTTCGCGGCGTCCGACACCAAGCGTCACGCCGAGGATATCGCCCGCTGGTGCGAGACGCGCGTCGAGCTCGACGGGCCGATCAACATTCATCTGACCGGATGTCATCACTCGTGCGCCCAGCACTATATCGGCGACGTCGGCCTGCTCGCCTGCAAGGTGCAGACCTCGGACGATGGCGACACCGTCGAGGGCTATCACGTGCTGGTTGGCGGCGGCTTCGGGGCCGAGGCCGCGCTTGCGCGCGACGTCTATCGCGACGTGAAGGCGGAGGATGCGCCGCGTGTCGTTGAGCGCATTCTCAAGGCCTATCTCGCACACCGCGCCGCCCCTGATGAAGCATTTCTGGCGTTCACGCGCCGGCACGACGTCGAGGCGCTCAAGACTTTGTTCGACGCGGAGACGATTGAATGACTCAGGCTGTCGTACCCCCACGCGTCGAATTGATTGGATCCAACGCGCCGTTTTCCCCCGAGCAGCGCGACTGGCTCAATGGTTTCTTCGCCGGCTTGATCTCGCTCGACGGCGCCGGCATCACGGCACTCTCAGCCGAAGCGTCGGCCGCGCTGATGCCAGGTGCAACGGGCGCACCGGTCGGCGATGACGACGACGGCGAAGCTCCCTGGCACGACCAGTCGCTCGAACTTCCGGACCGCATGAAGCTCGCCGAGGGCCGTCCATTGCGCCGCCGCATGATGGCGGCGATGGCGCAGCAGGACTGCGGCCAGTGCGGCTACAACTGCAACGACTATTCGGAAGCGCTGTTCGCCAAGAAAGAAGAGCGGCTGAACCTGTGCGTGCCGGGTGGCAAAGACACCAACCGCATGCTCAAGAAACTCTATGAGGAGATGGACGCCAAGCCTGCGGCGCCCGCCATTATTACCCCTGCCGACGAAAAGCCGGCTCCCTCGGCACCAGCCGGCATCACGCGCGATACGCCGGCGATGGCGTGTTTTCGCTCGCGCACGCGACTCAACAAGAAGGGCTCCGAGAAGGAGACCTGGCACATCGAGTTCGACCTGACCGGCAGCGGGATCGACTATGTGGTCGGCGACTCGTTCGGCCTCTATCCGACCAACGATCCGGCGGTGGTCGACGCCGTCATCCGCGCGGTCGGCGCGCCGCCGGATTTTCCGATCGGCGGCCGCGCGTTGCGCGACGTGTTGATCGACAGCGTATCGCTCGCGCCCGCACCCGACATGCTGTTTCAGCTCATCTCCTACATCACCGGCGGCGAGCGCCGTCAGAAGGCGCGCGCGCTGGCGGAGGGCGAAAACCCCGACGGCGACGCCGAGACCCTCGACGTGCTGGCCGCGCTGGAGAAATTTGCCGGCGTGCGTGCGGATCCGGAAGCGTTCATAGAGGCGCTCGAGCCCCTGCAGCCGCGGCTTTATTCGATTGCCTGCTCGCCCAAAAGCAACCCGAACGCGGTCGCACTCACGGTCGACGCCGTGCGCTACGCCATCAACGGCCGCCGCCGCCTCGGTGTCGCCTCGACGTTCCTGGCGGAACGCGTTGCGCCCGGCGATCAGATCAAGGCCTACGTTCAGAAGGCGCACGCGTTCGGGCTGCCGAACGATCCCGCGAGCCCGATCATCATGATCGGTCCGGGGACCGGCGTGGCGCCATTCCGCGCGTTCCTGCATGAGCGCATGGCCACCAAGGCGCCCGGCCGCAACTGGCTGTTCTTCGGCCACCAGCGACGCGACTGCGACTTCTTCTATGAAGACGAATTCACCGGCATGAAGGCGGCCGGCGTGCTGACGCGCTTATCGCTCGCCTGGTCGCGCGACGGGCAGGAAAAATTCTACGTGCAGGACCGCATGCGCGAGGTCGGGCGCGAGCTGTGGGCGTGGCTCGCCGACGGCGCGCACCTCTACGTGTGCGGTGACGGCAAGCGCATGGCCAAGGACGTCGAGCGCGCGTTGGTCGACATCACCGCCCAGTTTGGCGCGCGCACGACCGATGAGGCGATCGCGTTCGTGGCCGACCTCAAGCGCAAGGGCCGCTACCAGCAGGACGTCTACTGAGGGCCATCATGGGGGCCCGCCGCTCGCATCCGGAGCACGCTGACCGGCACTCCCCGGAGGGCAATGTCGTATGCGCCCAACGGCCCCGGGATGGAATATCTAAGCATCCTTCGGCACCTACATGGACTTATTTTCTTAATTTAACCGCACAGTTGCGCTTATTTAAAATAAAATTCTATTTATGGGGATCGGCCCTCCTCTTTGAGAGCAGCGATCATGTCCCTTCAGACCAGCCATCCGGCCGATTGGACCGGCGCGAACCGGGCGCGCAGCGACACCGCCCAGGTGCCATGGATCAGCGAGGATTGGCTGTCCGTGGTGATCGGTCTTTTCATTTTTGTTCTGGCGCTGGCGGTGCTCGCCAACGTCGATCTGATCGGCTGGGTCGTCACGACCTCGGTGTGGAGCAATGTAACGCTCGCGCTCAACACCAACTCGAAAACGTTCGCAGGGCTCGGGGGCATCGGTGCGCTGGTCGCGACCTACGTGGCGCTGCCCATCGTGTTCAGCGCGGCTGCGGTCGCGCTCAAGAGCGACGTGAAGAAATTCGCGCTCGCATTCACGGCGGTGTTCTGGATCGCGTATGCGAGCTGGATCGCCGGCAACTACGCCAATTTCGCGGCGGTGACCCCGGCCGAGCTCCAGAAATTCGGGATCAGCTGGTCGCTCAAGCTCACCAACGAGGGCGCCTACATCTTCGCGCTGATCGCCGGGCTCTTGATCGCGAACTTCCTGCCGGGCTTCGCCGAAGCGATCAAGGATGCGGTCCGGCCCGAACTCTACATCAAGGTCGCGATCGTGATCTTGGGCGGCTTCTTCGCAGTGACTGCCGCCGGCAAGCTCAATCTTGCGAGCGCGCTGCTGCTGCGCGGGGTCGCGGCGATCGTCGAGGCCTATCTGATTTATTGGGCGGTGGTCTATTTTGTTGCCCGCAAATGGTTCGGCTTCAACCGCGAATGGGCGGCGCCGCTCGCATCCGGCATCTCGATCTGCGGCGTATCGGCAGCGATCGCGACCGGCGGCGCGATCCGGGCGCGGCCGCTCATACCGGTGCTGGTGTCCTCGCTGGTGGTCGTGTTCGCGGTGATCGAAGTGCTGATCCTGCCGTTCCTGGCGCAGACGTTCCTCTCCGGCGAGCCGCTGGTGGCCGGCGCCTGGATGGGGCTTGCGGTCAAGACCGACGGCGCCGCGGTCGCAGCCGGCGGGATCACCGAGTCACTGATCCTGGCGAAGGCCGCAGCCGAAGGCATCAAGTATCAGCCAGGCTGGATTCTTGGCACCGCCGCGACCGTGAAGGTGTTCATCGACATTTTCATCGGCATCTGGGCATTCGTGCTCGGCTGGATCTGGACCAACCACATCAACAAGTCGGGCAGCGACAAGGCCAGGATCGTGGAGATCTGGGAGCGCTTTCCCAAATTCATCATCGGGTTCGTGATCACGTTCGCGGTCGGGCTCTATCTCGCCCTGGGAACTCCGGCCGAGATCGCGTCGAAAGTGCCGGCCGCGATCGGCGAGGCGAATGCGTTCCGGGTGATCTTCTTCATCCTGACGTTCTTCTCGATCGGCGTTCTCTCCAACTTCAGGAAGCTGTGGCAGGAGGGTATCGGCAAACTCGCCGCCGTTTATGTGGTCAGCTTGTTCGGCTTCGTGATCTGGGTCGGTCTGCTGATCTCGTGGCTGTTCTTCGCCGGCATCAAGCCACCGCTGGCCAGCTGAACTTCGGAGTAACTCATCATGTCGCAACCGAACATCCGCGACGAACTGCGCAAAGCCCCGACCGAGCCGCTGCTGCCGATCGAAAAACAATTGATCGGCTGGAGCCTGGGGATCGGTGTCGCGCTGCTGGTCGTGCTTGCAGTCGTCAACCACTACTTCCCGGTGACGCTGTAAGAGACCATGTAACGGCGTCGCGGCTTGCGAGCCGACGTCATGCTGGAGGCGGCGCATGAACGTGCACCAGCCGCCGCAGATACGAACTACGTGTCCCTATTGCGGGGTCGGGTGCGGCTTGCTGGCGGCGCCTGACGGCCGCGGCGGCGCGACGATTTCCGCCGACCCGGCGCATCCGGCGAACCTCGGCCGGATGTGCTCCAAAGGGGCAGCGCTCGACGACACCCTCGGTCTCACCGGACGGCTGCTGCACCCGATGCTGCGCCAGCGTGACGGTTCCTTCGCGCGCGTGGATTGGACGAGCGCCCTCAATCGCGTTGCCGGGGAGTTCGAGCGCATCCTCGATCGCGACGGGCCGGACGCGATCGCGTTCTATCTCTCCGGTCAGCTTCTGATCGAGGATTATTACGTCGCCAACAAGCTGATGAAGGGCTTTCTCGGATCCGCCAATGTCGACACCAATTCACGCCTGTGCATGGCCTCGACCGTCGCAGGGCATCGGCGGGCATTCGGGTCCGACACCGTGCCGGGCGCCTATGAGGATCTCGAGCGCGCCGACCTGATCGTGCTGGTCGGGTCCAACGCGGCCTGGTGCCATCCTGTGCTCTACCAGCGCATGATCGCCAACAAACACACGCGCGGCGCAAAGATTGTCGTGATCGATCCCCGCCGCACCGCGACCGCCGAGGACGCCGATATGGTCCTGCAGCTCGCGAGCGGGAGCGACAGCGCGCTGTTCTGCGGCCTGCTGGTGCATCTCGCCGAACAGGACGCGCTCGACCGCCTTGCCATCGAGGCTCATACCAGCGGCTTCGACCAGGCGCTGGCGCGCGCCTACGAGATCGCACCCGATGCGCGCGCCGCCGCGCGCGCGACCGGTTTGAGCCCGGACGAGGTGACGCGTTTCTTTGATTTGTTCCGCACGACCGAAAAGGTGGTGACCGCGTTCTCGCAGGGCGTCAACCAGTCGGCGCAGGGCACCGACAAAGTCAATGCGATCATCAATTGTCATCTGGCGACCGGCCGCATCGGCAAGCCCGGTATGGGGCCGTTCTCGCTCACCGGCCAGCCCAACGCCATGGGGGGACGCGAGGTCGGCGGCCTCGCCAACCAGCTCGCCGCCCACATGGGCTTTACGCCTGACGAGATCGACCGCGTGCGCCGATTCTGGGACGCACCGCGCGTGGCGAGCCAAGAGGGCCACAAAGCGGTCGCCATGTTCGACGCGATCGCGCGCGGCAAGATCAAAGCGCTGTGGGTCATGGCGACCAACCCGGCGGTGTCGATGCCGGATGCGTCCCTGGTGCGCGCGGGGCTCTCCAAGCTTGAGTTGCTGGTGGTGTCCGACAATGTGTTTTCGAACGACACCGTGAACAGCGGCGCACACATTCTGCTGCCGGCCGCCGCCTGGGGCGAGAAGGACGGCACCGTCACCAATTCGGAACGGCGGATCTCGCGGCAGCGCGCGTTCCTGCCGCTTCCGGGCGACGCGATGCCGGACTGGTGGATGGTCACGCAAGTCGCGCACCGGCTCGGGTTTGACGACCGGTTCCCCTATCGCTCCGCCGCCGACGTGTTTCGAGAGCACGCGGCGCTCTCGGCGTTCGAGAACGACGGTACGCGCGACTTCGATATCGGCGCACTGGCGACGCTCGACGACGACGGCTACGACGCGCTCGAACCGACGCAATGGCCCGCGCCCGCCGGACGGCCCAGTCGCGAACGCCTGTTCGCGGACGGTCATTTTTTCACGCCCGACCACAAGGCCCGGTTCATCCCGCCGGAGCCGTTGGCGCCCGGCGCCGAGACCACACAAGACTTTCCATTCCGCCTCAATACCGGGCGCGTGCGCGATCAATGGCACACCATGACGCGCACCGGCATGAGCCCGAAGCTCGCGGCGCATCGCGCCGAGCCATTCGTCGACGTCCACCCCGCCGACGCGGCGCGCATCGGCCTGCGCAACGACGGCTTTGCGCGCGTTGCGACCGGTTATGGCGCGGGCGTGCTCAAGGTCCGCCTCGATGCCGGTCAGCAGCCTGGCACGCTGTTTGTTCCGATTCACTGGAGCGAGGTCAATTCCGCGGCCGCGCGCGTCGGCGATCTCGTGGCGCCGGTGACCGACCCCCATTCGGGCCAGCCCGACGCCAAGGCGACGCCCGCGTCGATCGCGCCGCTCGAGTTTCGCATGCGTGGGTTTGCGCTCACCCGCGTGCCGATCGCGCTGCTCGGCGACACGTGGTGGGTGCGGATCGCGGTTGCCAACGGGTTCGGCTACAGCTTCGCGACCAACAAGAGTCCCGCCGCCTGGCGCGATCATCTGGCCGGGACCTTCGCGGGTGAGCCCGCCGAGTACGTCGACGAGGCCCGCGGCATCTTCCGGGCCGCGTCCTTCATCGACGGGCGCCTTGGCGGTTGCATCTTTGTCGGCCCCGCAGGGGCGGTGCCGCCATGGGACGCGGTCAAGGCATTGTTCGAGGCCGATGCCATCGCCGAACGCGAACGCCAGACATTGCTCTCCGGCCGCAATGGCCTGCCGGATCCCGGGCCGGTGATATGTGCCTGCTTTGCGGTCGGTCTCGCGCAGATTCAAAACATGGTTGCATCCGGCGCAACGACGGTCGAAAACATCGGCAAGGCGTTGCGCGCGGGGACCAATTGCGGGTCGTGTTTGCCCGAGCTGCGGAGGCTTGTCGCCCGCACGCAAGCCGTGGAGGTTAGTCATGAGCGCGTCTGACAGGACCCGCAAACCGAGCGAGGCGCGTTCGCCGCGCATGGACGACCTGGCGCGCCTGCCGGTGTTCTTCGCGCTCGAGGGCAAACGCGCGATGGTCGCCGGCGCAGGCCCGGGCGCGCCCTGGAAGGTCGAACTGCTGTCGGCCGCCGGTGCCCACGTTGACGTCTACGCCGACGCGCACGCGGGGGACTTCGCCGAAATCGCCGCGCAGGCACCGCGCGGCCCGGTTCGCGTTCATGCACGCGCCTGGCAGGCGACCGATTTCGGCGGCGCGGCGATTGCGATCGGCGGCTTTGAGCACGACGCGGACGCCGCGCGCTTCGCGCAGGCGGCGCGCGACGCCGGCGTACCGGTCAACGTGATCGACAAGCCGCAATTCTGCGATTTCGCCTTCGGCGCGATCGTCAACCGCTCGCCGCTGGTGATCGGCATTTCGACCGACGGCGCGGCGCCGGTGTTCGGCCAGGCCATCCGAGCCAAGCTCGAAGCGCTGATCCCGCGCGGCTTTGCGGCCTGGGCGGACGCGGCGCGCCGCTGGCGCGAGGAGGTCAAGGCCTCCGGCCTGTCGTTCGGTGCGCGCCGGCGCTTCTGGCAATTGTTCACCGCCGATGCGCTGCGCAATCCAAACAAGGAGCCGGCCGAGACCGACTTCAAGGACTTGCTGGAACTGACCCGCGGCCAGGCCCAGGCCGCCGAATCCGGTTCGGTAACCCTGGTCGGCGCGGGGCCCGGCGATCCGGAACTGCTCACCCTGAAAGCGGTCCGCGCGCTGCAATCCGCCGATGTGATCCTGTTCGACTCGCTGGTCGACCGCGACGTGCTGGAATTCGCGCGTCGCGAAGCCAAGAAGATGCTGGTCGGCAAGACCGGCTACGGGCCCTCGTGCAAGCAGGACGATATCAACGCGCTGATGGTGTCGCTGGCGAAAAGCGGCCGCCGCGTCGTGCGACTCAAGGGCGGCGATCCGCTGATCTTTTCGCGCGCCGGCGAGGAGATCGCCGCCTGCCGCGCCGCCGGCGTCGCGGTCGAGGTCGTGCCGGGCATCACCGCGGCGCAGGGCGCGGCCGCGAGCCTCGGCGTATCGCTGACCCATCGCTCGCACGCGCGGCGCCTGCAGTACATCACCGGCCACGACCGCGATGGCCACCTGCCGGCGGACATCGACTGGTCGAGTGTTGCCGACCCTTCGGCGACCACTGTCGTTTATATGCCGAAGAAAACGCTGGCCGAACTCGCCTCCCGCGCGATCGCGCAAGGCCTTGATCCAGCAACGCCTGCGGTTGCGATGGCCGCGGCGACGCGGCCGAGCGAGACGACGATTGCGGCGCCGATAGCGCAGATCGCTGAGAAGCTTGAAGCGGCCGCGATCAAGGGACCGGTGCTGGTGCTGATCGGGCGCGCGATGGAGAGCGCGGTGCGCGAGGCGGCGCGGGTCGAGATACGCAGGATGGGTTGACGCCAGACGTGGTCCGACGCCTCATCGCATGGCCCATTTCGCGTAATCATACAATTCTTGAATCTCTTTATCTGTATAGACGCCTGCGTATTCTTTCTTGAGACGACCGAGCGCGAATGGCGTTCCTGTGCCCCCATCCAATACGGTGTATTCCTCATCCACCAAGCGGAACGCAAACCCGCGGACGTCAGCCGGAAACTTTCTCGCTATTTCATCGTACGCGGTCACGGCATCCTCATCCGCGATCAACTCCCCATCACCTCGCGCAGCGCGTCGACTGCGGCCTTGTGGTCGCGCACGATGATCTCGACCGGGTTAGCGATCTTGCCGTCCTTCTCGCTCAACAGCCGGCCGGGCCGCTCGGGCGCGCGGCCCCAGCCGCACGGCGCCGCGAGCCCGAACTTGGGCAGATACTTGCGCACCGCCTCGAGCTGCGCGTGCAGCCCCTTGGCGCCATGGAGATGATGGATCGCCCCGATGTAGGTGCGCGCGCCGTCCGTCTTGAGGTCCTTGAGCGGCGCGAAGAACGAATCCTCGGTCGAGCCGAGCGTCGGGATGTGGAGGAAATCGACGCGCCGGTTTGAGGCCGCGATCGCGGCGTTGAGCAGCAGCACTGCGCCCTCGAGGCTCGCGGGCTGGCGCGAGGGCCATCCGTTGAGCGTGCCGAAGCAGGCGTGGTGGCCAAGCGCGACCGCGTCCGGA
>DATIPA010000120.1:0-23413 GCA_035472475.1 Xanthobacteraceae bacterium
CCGCTATGTCGGCACTGTCGCGGCCATCAATCTCGTGCTCGGGTCGCTGACTGCGCTCGGCACGTTCCTGCTGGGCTTCCCCAGCCCGTTCCTGCTCGGCGCGCTAGCGTTCATTTGCGCGTTCGTGCCCTATATCGGCGCTGCGTTCATGGCGCTCGTTCTGTTCTGCGTCGGTCTGGTGAGTTTTCCCGGTTGGCATCAGGCGCTGATCGCAACGGCGTTATACGTCGCCATGGTGACCTGCGAGGGGAATTTCATTACGCCAAACATCGTGGGTTTTCGATTCACGATGAGCCCGCTGTCGGTGTTTCTATCACTCGTCTTCTGGACTTGGTTGTGGGGACCGGTCGGCGGATTCCTTTCAGTTCCGCTTCTGATCGTCGGCGTCGCGGCGGTCAGCCACCTGTTTCCAAATACAGATGCGGACCTCCCAAGTTGATCAGCACAATTGGCTGGTCGCGTCCGGATGCTAAATCCGGACGCGTTCGGCTACACTCTTCCAATCAAGACGAGGATCAACAGGATCACCAACACTAGGCCGATGCTGCCGGACGGATAGTAGCCCCAACCTGAGCTGTAGGGCCAAGTCGGCAAGGCACCAAGAAGAATCAAGATCAAAATGACGATAAGAATAGTTCCAAGCATGACGATCTCCCAGTCGACCAACCAAGCGCACGACATAAACTCCCGCAAGCGCAGACCGGTTCCACGGTGATGCGGGCATGCAACATCTGGAACTAACTGCGTTTGGTCGCGTTAATGCGTTGTGGCTTTGTGAGGAGCGAGATCGTGGGACGCTATTTGTTGTTGTGGTTGATTGGTGTTCCGATTCCGATCTTGCTGCTGATTTGGGCGTTCGGCGGCCTGCACTGATCGCGTGCGGATCAAATCAGCGGGCGTTGTCTTTTGTCCGCGCGATCATAAACTGCCAATTCGGCAAGCCTGTCCCAATCAAGAATTTCAAACGAGCGCTCGCGCCAGCTCAATAGCTTCATGCCGTAAAGACGGCGCAACGTCTTGTTGGCGTGAACAAGCGACATTCCGAGCGTGTCGGCTACGTGTTGCTGGGTAAACGGAAATACGACCTTCCGGTCTTTCGCGAGACCAACCTCCTCGGCGCGCTGGTAAAGGTGCAGCAGGATGAAGGCGACGCGTTCGAGCGCCGACCGCCGACCGACGCTGAGGAGATGTTCGTCCAATAGTTGCTCCTCGCGGGCCGCGAGCCAGGTAATATCGAAGGCCAGTCCCGGATAGTGCGAATAGAGGTCCCAGAGCTTGTCGCGCGGGAACACGCACAGCACCGACTGGGTCAGCACCTCGACGGAATGCTGCATTTCGTTGGCCACCGAGCCTTGCAGGCCCAGGAATTCGCCCGGAAACGCGAAATTGAGGATCTGGCGGCGGCCGTCCGGAAGCGTCTTGTAGCGAAACGCCCAGCCCGCCAGCAGCGTGTAGAGATGAGGGCTGTTGGCGCCTTGCATCAACAAGGTGGTGCCTGGTTCGGCGGTCAACTCCGCCGACTTGAACGCGCTGACGAACGCCAACTCCTCCGGAGTGAACGCACGAAAGACCTGCAATGGGCGCAGCGGGCAACGCTCGCAGGGCACCATGCGTCCTGGCGCCGGCACCGATTTGGACATCATCGCCTCGCATTAACGCGCCCCCGCCGGGGGGCGGCAACAGGCGACTTTACACGGCTTTGGCAAGCAACCGCTGCGTCTTTTTTAAATGACGCGCGCTTCGCTTCTCGATCACAGTTGCCGCCGTTCCAAGTATCCTGAGGATAGATATATGGTCTCGAAGGCGGCTGCGGTCGAACGCCATCTCGTGAGCTCGCCCCAGAACGATACCGGCCCGGTAAGCGGCGCCCGCATCCTTGTCATTGAAGACGAATTTCTGATTGCGACCGTCGTTGAGGATGTTCTCAAACGGGCGGGAGCGCGTGAGGTCGTTATCGCGTTGAGCCCCCAGGAAGGCCGTGATGCCCTTACCGCCGCGGAACCGATCGATGCTGCGGTGATCGATATCCAGCTCGCGGAGGGAACCGATGTCGGGTTTGCGCTCGCGGAGGTCGCGTTCAAGCGCTCAATTCCGATCGTATTCCTCACCGGCTACGAGAGCGATCTCGCGCTACCGGAGCCGTTTTCAGCCGTTCGCGTGTTGACCAAGCCCTGCAGTCCGCTGGCGTTGATCGAGGGCGTGAACGAGACCATCTCTCGGGCCCGTGCCGCCGAGCCGTAGCTTCGTACTAGCCATTCGCCTAGCGCACGCGTCGCTGTTGTATCCGCACGCGCTGCTGTTGCGGCGGCGGCTCGGTAATCGCGCCGATCCGTTTGAGCGCCTCGACCGCCGCACGCTCGCCTGAGTCCCACGCGCCGCCGACCGTACCCCACAGGGTTTCGTGAACAGCTTCACCCGCGAACCAGAGGCGCCCATTCAGCGGCTCCATGAGAACACGACGCGACGGCTGGCCGCCGACGCTCGCACACGAGAACGACCCAAGCACCCATGGGTCGTTGTACCATCGCGTCGCGCTTGCCCGCTGGACCGTTTTCTTGAAGTTGCTGCCGTATAGGCCTTCAAGCCATTCGAGCGCGAAATCAACCATCGCTTCTTCGCCGCGCATCGCCAGATCGCGGCCGAATTTTCCGCCAACGTCGACGATGCACAACGGCGTCCCCGAGACATTGGCCAGAATCCCCGCGGTGTGCGTGTTGTTCGATTTTTCGAAAATCAAATCGTCCGCCTGCATGCCGAGCGGATTGCCCGGCAACTCGAGCGCGATGTGCTCATAGCTGCCGAGGGAGAGCTTGCCGACCGCATCCAGTACGCGCCTGGGCAGTTCGGGCTCGAATCTGATCTTGCCGGCGGCGAGAACATTGGTCGATGCGGTGACGATTGCAGTCTTGGCCCGAATCGTGCCCTTGGGAGTGTCGATCTCGACCCCCGCACGGCCGGTCCATTCGATGCGGCGGGCCGGTGTCGCGAGCTGCACCGGAATTCCACCCGCGAGCTTCGCCAGCAAGCCGCCAAAGCCGATCTTGCAAAAGGCGTCGATATCGCGCTCGTCGGATTTGGAAAAGTCGACAGCGGACACCTCGTTAAGGTCCTTGCCGCAGCTGTAGGGACCCATCACGAACTCGACCGTCGAGCGCCAGTCGCCCAAATCTTTCGGCAGCGCCTGTGCACACGATACGTCGACCTTGCGCGCCGCATCGCTAATCGCACGTTCGGAGCGCACGAACGCCGCCAGATAGTCCTCGATCTCTCCTTCGCGCGCATAGCGACGGCCGATTCTGATCCGCTGTCCGCGCGGCGCCGGATAGGTTGGAATCCCGACTTGCTTCGCCAGTTTGGCAATCGGGTTGATGTCAGGCATGTGAATCCAGTGTGCGCCCAGATCGTAAGGAACGCCAAAGATGCCGGTATTAGTCCGGCAGCGGCCGCCGACCACGTCGCTGGCCTCGATCAGGGCGAAGCGCCGGTTAGCCGCGATGACCCGGCGCGCCGCCGCGACACCCGCGGCGCCAGCTCCGATGATTGCTACGTCGACGTCGCCAGAGGCCGGGGCGGCTCCGAGTGCAGGGCGTGCCGCCGTGGCCGCGGTACCGGCGAGAAACAAACGACGGCTGATGCTCATGGGGTCCGGTTCGCGCATTGTTCCGCGGCAACTTGGCCCGAAGGGGACTCATTGCCCAAATCAGGTTGCCAGTGCCGCCGATTTGAAGTTCCTGCAGCGGTTGCAGCAAGCGCATTCAGGAACTTCAAATCGAAAAGCGGCAGTAGAATCATGTACTTGCCAGTGGTGGCATTGGACTTGGCATTCCTACGAAGGACTCGCGGCAACGCTGTAGAAACATCAAGTCCGACCACACTGGCTGGGGATTTTCACGACACTGGGGCTATCTCATGATCGATGCCGCGATCAAGGCGCTCGAGCAAATGGTTTCTCCGCCGTTTCGAACGGTGCTGCTCAAATCCGCCGGGCTTGCGGTCTTGTTCCTGCTGGTGCTGGGGATCGCGCTCGACTGGCTGCTGATCTGGCTGTCCGGCGCCGGCGGCCAATGGCTCGAGACGACGTTGGGGTCGGCCGCCCAATGGCCGGTCGCAGTGCTTAATTGGGCACTCGCGATCGCGCTCGGGCTTGGCGCGGTGGTCGGTGTCATTTTTCTGATGCCGGCGGTGACCTCGCTGGTTGCTGGATTCTTTTCCGATGAAATTGCCGATCTGGTCGAGCGCACATATTACCCCGCTGATCCGCACGGCGTGGCATTGCCGGCCGGACGCGCCACCATCGAGGCGGTCAAAGCAGCACTGCTGGCGATCCTGATCTATCTCTGCGCGGTGCCATTCCTGTTGTTTGCCGGGCTTGGCGGACTGGTGTTTTTTGTGGCCGCCGCCTACGTGCTGGGCCGGCAATATTTCGAACTCGCCGCCATGCGCTTTCACCCTGTGCCCGAAGCCAAGGCGCTGCGCCGCGCCCATAGCGGCACTGTATTCGTCGCAGGGCTGCTGATCGCCGCGTTCGTGTCGATCCCGATCATTAATCTGGCGACGCCGCTGTTCGGCATGGCGTTCATGGTGCACATGCACAAGCGCCTGACCGGCGGCATGAAAGCGCGGCTCACTGCGACCGGCTGATCTGCGTGCTAGACGGTCTTTTCGGGCCAGCGGCAGAGATCGTTGATAAGACATTTATCGCACAGCGGCCGCCGCGCCAGGCAGGTGTAGCGCCCGTGTAGAATCAGCCAGTGATGGGCGTGGCGCTTGTATTGGTCGGGCACCACCTTCTCAAGGTTCATTTCGACCTCGAGCGGCGTCTTGCCGGGTGCGAGCCCGGTTCGGTTTCCGACGCGGAAAATGTGGGTGTCGACCGCGATGGTCGGTTCGCCGAACGCGATGTTGAGGACGACGTTCGCCGTTTTGCGCCCGACGCCGGGCAGCGCCTCGAGCGCCTCGCGCGACGGTGGCACCACGCCGCCGTGCTCGTCGATCAGTTTCTGCGACAGCGCGATCACGTTGCGCGCCTTGGTGCGGAACAGCCCGATGGTCTTGATGAATTCGCGCACCTTGGCTTCGCCAAGCGCCACCATCTTGGCGGGCGTGTCGGCCGCCGCAAACAGCGCGGGCGTCGCCTTGTTGACGCCGGCGTCGGTTGCTTGCGCAGACAGCACGACGGCGACCAGCAGCGTGTAGGGATCGACATGCTCGAGCTCGCCGCGCGGCTCCGGGTTTGCTTTCGCAAACCGACGGAATGCTTCCTCGACCTCGGCCGGTGTCCACGGTTTAGGCTTTGCGCCCTTGCGGGCAGCGCTCGGTGGTCCGCCGGGCTTGGATTTACCTGATTTGGCGCGGCGAGCCGCATCTTTGCGGGTTACCTTTTGGGGGGTCGTGTTACGCGTCATGATGCTCGTATAATGAAACGCGATGACCTCCCGCAATGACATAGCGGCTGAACCCACATTGTTCTCGGCGATCCTGACACCGCATCGATCGCTCAGCGCGGCGGGGTTTTTGATCCTGATGGCCTTGATCGGATCAATCAGCTTCGCTGCGGGGGTGACATTTCTGCTGATGGGTGCATGGCCGGTCTTCGGCTTCTTCGGCCTTGATGTGCTGCTCGTGTATCTGGCGTTTCGCATCAACTATCGCGCTGCGACCGCGTTCGAGCAGGTCTCGGTGACCCCGTCCGAGCTTAAGGTCCGCAAGGTCACCCACCGCGGCCGCGTCAGCGAGTGGACGCTCAATCCGCTGTGGGTCCAGCTTGATCGCGAAGTGCACGAGGAGTTCGGTATCCAGCGCCTGTTCCTGGTGTCGCGAGGACGCCGATTGCCGATTGCCACATTCCTCGCCCCCGAAGAAAAGGCGAGCTTCGCAACCGCGCTGGCCGCCGCAATCGGCGAAGCCAAGCGGGGGCCGACTCGCACGGTTTTGTGAGAGCGCGGGTCCGCGGCCTCCAGAAACCGGGTGGAAGCGGCGCGGCGCGGGATTTAGCTAGCGGGTAAAGATGATGGAGACTGCCATGCTTTCGCCCGACCGCATCCCGGATGCGCTTCCACTCGCGCGCGCCGCTGACGACTACGCGGTGGTCTGTCGCGCCATTGCGCACATCCGTGGCCACTGGCGCGCTCAGCCCTCAATCGACACGATCGCCGAGGCTGCTGGCGTCACCCCCGACGAACTGCATCACCTGTTTCGACGCTGGGCCGGATTGACTCCCAAGGCGTTCCTGCAGGCGCTCACAATCGATCATGCGCGCGCCCTATTGCGCGAATCCGCGAGCATCCTCGATGCCGCTTACGAGGTTGGACTTTCCGGCCCGGCCCGGCTGCACGACCTATTCGTCACCCATGAGGCTATGTCGCCGGGCGAATGGAAAACCGGCGCCGAAGGTCTTCGTATGTACTACGGCTTTCATCCCTCGCCGTTCGGAACCTCGCTTGTGATCGCGACCGATCGCGGGCTGGCGGGACTCGCGTTCGCCGATTCTGGTCAGGAGGCGGCAGCGCTCGCCGACATGCAGCGGCGCTGGCCGGCAGCAACCTACGTAGAGGACGGCTTGCGCACCGCCGCGCTGGCGCAGCGGATTTTCGACCCTGACTTATGGCGCGCCGACCGGCCGCTCAACGTCGTGCTGATCGGTACTGATTTTGAGGTGCGCGTTTGGCAAACCCTGGTGCGAATTCCCATGGGCAAGGCTATGACCTACTCGGGAATCGCACAGCATATCGGCAAGCCGACGGCGGCCCGCGCGGTCGGCGCCGCAGTCGGCAAGAACCCGATCTCGTTCGTGGTTCCGTGTCACCGGGTGCTCGGCAAGGGCGGCGATCTCACCGGCTACCATTGGGGCATCACCCGCAAGCGCGCGATGCTCGGCTGGGAAGTCGGGCAGGTGGCGGCGGGCGGGGGCGCCTAAGCGCCGGCGTCATTGCCCGCCCTTACGCGGCCATCACCTTGCGTTCGGCCACGGTGGAATCGGGGTTGAGTCGATAGATCAGCGGCACCCCGGTCGCGATCTCGCGCTTGACGATCTCCTGCGGCGACAAATGATCAAGCACCATGACCAGCGCGCGTAGACTGTTGCCGTGGGCGCTCACCAGCACCCGCTCGCCGCGCAACACGCGGGGAAGCATATCCTGAACATAGTAGGGCAGGACGCGCGCGGCCGTGTCCTTGAGGCTCTCGCCACCGGGCGGCGCTATGTCATACGAGCGGCGCCAGATATGCACCTGCTCTTCGCCCCAGCGTTTGCGTGCATCATCCTTGTTGAGCCCTGAGAGGTCGCCGTAGTCGCGTTCGTTGAGCGCCTGATCCCGGATCACAGGAAGGCTGCGCTGTCCTAATTCTTCAAGCATGAGGTCCATCGTGCGTTGCGCCCGCACCAGCGCCGAGGTGTAGGCGACGTCGAAGCGCAACCCCAAGGCTTTGAGCTGACGGCCGGCCGCCTGCGCCTCTGCAACGCCCTTGTCGGTGAGGTCGACGTCGCGCCAGCCGGTGAACAGGTTCTTCAAATTCCACTCGCTCTGGCCGTGGCGCACAAGCACGAGGAGGCGGTCAGTCATCAATTCGGTCCCGCTCTGTTGTTGATCATAAATCGCTCAAGCCAAGCACGTCGGCCATGGAGTAGAGCCCCGGCTTGCGGCCCCTCGCCCACTGCGCGGCCTTGAGTGCGCCGCGCGCGAAAACCATGCGGTCTTCGGCCTTGTGCGCGAGTTCAACGCGTTCGGCCGGCCCGGCGAAAATCACTGTGTGCTCGCCGACCACCGTACCGCCGCGGAGAGCGGCAAATCCGATGTCGCCCGGCCGGCGTGCGCCGGTCACACCGTCGCGGCCCCGGACCGAGCATCGATCGAGATCGACCTGGCGACCCGCAGCCGCGGCACGTCCAAGCAGAAGCGCAGTGCCGGACGGCGCGTCGATTTTCTTGTTGTGGTGCATCTCCACGATTTCGATGTCGAATTCTGGATCGAGCGTCGCTGCCACGCGCTTGACCAACGCCCCCAAGAGATTGACCCCAAGGCTCATGTTGCCGGACTTCACAATCGTCGTGTGCTTCGCGGCGTCGGCGATTTTTGCCTCGTCGCCAGCCGTAAAGCCGGTCGTACCGATGATATGGACAAGCTTGTTCCGGGCAGCGAGTTCCGCATGGATGACGCTCGCAGCCGGAATGGTGAAATCAACAATCGCATCGGCCGCGGCGAGTACCGGCTTGATATCGTCGGTCAACGCAATACCGAGCGGCGCAAGGCCGGCGAGCACGCCCGCGTCCTGGCCGATGAGCGGCGAACCAGCGGCCTCGACGGCGCCCGCGACACGCAAGCCGGCGGTCTCCGCAATGGCCTTGACCAGCGTGCGTCCCATGCGGCCGCCCGCCCCCACCACGATCAAGCGCATGTCAGCCATGATGCGTCTCCGGCAACGCCGCCCGTATAGCGAGCGTGGATCGTATTGGAAAGGACACTCGGGACGCTTCAGCCGGGCTGGGGTCCGTCGTAGCCGCCGATGATGACGAGATCAACGTCGCAACCCGCCTTCAGATATTGCACGGCGTCCTGATACTCGGGCGAACGGTAACAAGCGATCGCCGCGTCGTGGCTTGGGAACTCGATCACCACGTTGTGCTGGCGCCCGTCGCCAACGACTTGGTGGAACGACCCGCCGCGCACCAGAAACTTGCCGCCAAATTTTGCAAAGGCAATTGCGTTGCGCTTGCGGTATTCGTCGTAGGCGGCCTGATCATTGATGTCGAGCCGCGCAATCCAATATCCCTTGACCATGTTCGCCCTCAACCATTCTGGGAGTACGTCGCAGCGATTTCCGCCGCAATTGCCGCTGCCGCACCGCGTGGATCGGGCGCGTCCAAAATCGGCCTGCCGACCACCAAATAATCGGCGCCCGCTGCGATTGCAGCGGCGGGGGTCATGATGCGTTTCTGATCCCCGCTCGTTGCGCCCGCCGGACGAATACCGGGCGTGACCAGAGCGATGTGTGTACCCATCGCGGGACGCAGCGCCGCCGCCTCCTCCGCCGAGCACACCAGACCGTCGACCCCAGTTTCACGCGCCTGCACAGCCCGTCGCATCACGAGATCGGATACGGTTCCAACGTAACCGGCTTCCGCGAGGTCAGCGTTGTCGTAAGACGTGAGCACGGTAACGGCGAGGATGCGCAATCCCGGCGGGCGGGCCGCGATCGCGGCCCGCATGGTCTGTGGATAGGCATGCACGGTCAGAAAGCTCGCGCCGATTCGAGCGACGCTCTCGACGCCCTTGGCGACCGTGTTGCCGATGTCATGCAACTTGAGATCAAGGAAGACCTTCTTGCCGGCACCAACCAGCGTGTCAGCAAGCGGCAAACCACCCGCGAAGGCGAGTTGATAACCAATCTTGTAAAACGAGACCGCGTCACCGAGCTGCTGGATCATCGCCTCAGCGCGGGCGACCGAAGGGACGTCAAGAGCGACGATCAGGCGATCGCGTGGGTCCATATTTCAGGTATCAGTGTCAGGCCTCAGGAGCGAGGCAGTAGACGTGCTGTCTCGCTCCTGATGCCTGGCTCCTGCTTCCTGTACACCCAAACGCGCGCCGGCGGCATGTTGAGCCAGATGCGCTCGGATGCCTCTGACCGTACACCGGGCAGTCTTTTGGGGAGCGGAGAGACAACCGCATAGGTGAATTGTACAAACGGCGCGCCCGGCGCAAGCAGGTTGAGCGCATCCGCGATCAGCCGCAGGCGAATGCGCGCGGGCTTGGTCATCAGCGGAAGGCCGGAAACGATCGCGGCGGCCGGCTGATAGAGGAAATTGTCGAGCAGCCGGCGCAACCCGTAGGCATCGCCCTGCACCACGGTGGCCTGCGGATAGCGCGTGCGCAGAAGCCGGCAGAACGCCGCGTTGAACTCGACCAGCACCAGTCGGGACGGATCGACCCCCTGCTCGACGAGCGCCTGGGTGACCGGCCCGGTACCGGGTCCAAGCTCGATGACCGGACCATCGCTCTCGGGATCAACGTACTGCGCCATGGTGCGCGCCAGCACCTTGCCGGACGGTTTGACCGCGCCGATCGCGAGCGGCTTCTCAAGCCAAGAGCGGATGAAGCGCAAATCGTCGTCCAGACCGACGCTGCGCTTGTGCTCGAACTCGCGCAGCTGCCGCTCGATTTGTCTTTCGAGCGCGCACTTCTTCAATTCGAACAGACGGATCGGTCCTTCGAATTTCCGCTCCAGCAATCTCAGGCCCGGCAATCCCATCCGCTGTCCATCAAATGTCAAATTTATGACAGGAGTTTGCCACAATTGGCCTGCGGAGGCCATGCGGTCAAGGCCCGTCCAGGCTGATAGGGCAGCCTAGGCCCTCACGCCGGGCTAGCCCGGCCACCGAAGAACTCCTTCACCTTGCCAAAGAAACCGGCCGCCTCCGGTTGCGTATCGTGTGACGATAACTGCTCGAATTCCGCCAACAGTTCGCGCTGGCGCTTGGTCAGGTTTTGCGGCGTCTCCACCATGACCTGAACGTACATGTCGCCCATCTGTTTCGAGCGTAGGACGGGCATGCCCTTGCCCGACAGGCGGAAGCGACGGCCGGACTGGGTGCCGGCGGGAATTTTCACGCGGCTGTTGCCGCCGTCGATGGTAGGAATCTCAAAATCGCCGCCCAGGGCGGCCGTCACCATCGACACCGGAACGCGGCAATGCAGGTCGGCACCGTCGCGCTGGAAGAACGCGTGCCCGGCGATGGCGAGGAAAATGTAGAAGTCGCCCGGCGGGCCGCCGCGCAGTCCGGCTTCACCCTCGCCGGCGAGGCGGATCCGTGTGCCGTCCTCGACGCCGGGCGGGATGTTGATTGCGAGCGTGCGCGCGCGGGTCACCCGCCCGGAGCCGGTGCAATTCGGACAGGGATGTTCGATAACCTGACCGCGGCCCTGGCAGGCCACGCAGGTGCGTTCAAGCGTGAAGAAGCCCTGGGCATGGCGCACCTTGCCGGCACCGCCGCAGCTCGCGCAGGTCTTCGGCTTGGTACCGCTCTTGGCGCCCGTACCGGTGCAAGCGTCGCAGGTCACGGAGGTCGGGATATTGACCTGAGCGGCCTTGCCCTGGAATGCGTCCTCGAGACTAATCTCCATGTTGTAGCGCAGATCGGAGCCGCGTTCGCGGCCACTGCGTCCGCCGCGTCGCGCACCGCCCATGCCGAAGAAGTCGTCGAAAATATCGGCGAAGGTTGAAGCGAAATCAGCCCCGAACCCAGCCGCTCCGGCGCCCAAGCCTTGCTCGAACGCGGCGTGGCCGAAACGATCGTAAGCGGCGCGCTTATCGCCATCCTTGAGGACGTCGTACGCCTCGTTGAGCTCCTTGAACCGGTGCTCGCATTCGATATCGCCCGGATTGCGATCCGGATGGTGTTGCATCGCGAGCTTGCGGAACGCCGCTTTGATCTCAGCGTCCTTGGCCGTTCGAGATACCCCGAGAATGTCGTAGTAGTCGCGCTTTGCCATCCCCTAGCTCACCCGAAACGGCAAGCTCGCCCCTCGACTGCGAACCTTTGGAGCGCAGCGCGGGGAGAGGCGTTGGTTGATTGTCGGGACTCTGGCCCTCATGGGTGCGAGGACCCTCTCACGCTCGGCGACGTCAGGCCGATTTCTTCTTGTCGTCGTCGACCTCGGTAAATTCCGCGTCGACCACGTCGTCTTTCTTGGCACCACTCTCGCCGTCGCCACCAGGCGCGGCCTCGGCTTGCTGGGCCTTGTACATCGCTTCGCCGAGCTTCATCGACGCTTGCGCCAATGCATTGGTCTTGGCGCTGATGGCGTCGGCGTCGTTGCCCTTGAGGGCCTCCTTGAGGTCAGCCATCGCGTTCTCGATCGCGCGCCGCTCTGCGTCGCCGACCTTCGAGCCATGTTCGGCAAGTGCCTTCTCGGTCGAGTGCACCAGCGCTTCGGCGTGGTTCTTGGCCTCGACCGCGGCCTTGCGCTTCTTGTCTTCTTCGGCGTGCGCCTCCGCGTCCTTGACCATCTTCTGGATATCGGCCTCGGACAAGCCCCCCGAAGCCTGGATGCGGATTTGCTGTTCCTTACCGGTGCCCTTGTCCTTGGCATGGACATTGACGATGCCGTTGGCGTCGATGTCGAATGTGACTTCGATCTGCGGAACGCCGCGCGGCGCCGGCGGAATACCGACGAGGTCAAACTGGCCGAGGATCTTATTGTCTGCCGCCATTTCGCGCTCGCCCTGGAACACCCGGATCGTCACGGCGTTCTGGTTGTCCTCTGCGGTCGAGAATACTTGGCTCTTCTTGGTCGGAATGGTGGTGTTGCGGTCGATCAAGCGCGTGAACACGCCGCCCAGCGTTTCGATACCGAGCGAGAGCGGGGTCACATCGAGCAGCAGCACGTCCTTGACGTCGCCCTGCAGCACGCCCGCCTGGATCGCAGCACCGACCGCGACCACTTCGTCGGGGTTGACGCCCTTGTGCGGCTCCCTGCCGAACAGCTGCTTCACGACCTCCTGAACCTTCGGCATGCGCGTCATACCGCCGACCAGCACCACCTCGTTGATCTCCGCCGCCGACAGCGCCGCGTCCTTGAGCGCGATCCGGCATGGCTCAATCGTCTTCTGAATGAGATCGTCGACCAGCGCCTCGAATTTCGCTCGCGTCAGCTTCATGGTCAGGTGTTTGGGCCCCGACGCATCCGCCGTGATGAATGGCAGGTTGATTTCGGTCTGCGTGGTGGACGAGAGCTCGATCTTGGCCTTCTCGGCCGCCTCCTTTAGGCGTTGCAGCGCGAGCTTGTCGCGACGCAGATCGATGCCCTGCTCCTTCTGGAATTCGTCGGCCAGATAATTGACGAGGCGCATGTCGAAATCTTCACCGCCGATGAAGGTGTCGCCGTTCGTCGACTTCACCTCGAACACGCCATCGCCGATTTCGAGAATCGAAATGTCGAACGTCCCGCCGCCGAGATCGTAGACCGCAATCGTGCCGGCGGCCTTCTTGTCGAGACCATAGGCGAGCGCAGCCGCGGTCGGCTCGTTTATGATGCGCAATACGTCAAGGCCGGCGATCTTGCCGGCGTCCTTGGTGGCCTGGCGCTGGGCGTCATTGAAGTAGGCCGGAACGGTGATCACGGCCTGCTCGACCTTCTGGCCGAGATGCGCTTCCGCGGTTTCCTTCATCTTCTGCAGAATGAAGGCTGAAATCTGTGAGGGCGAATAGGTCTTGCCATCGGCTTCGACCCAGGCGTCGCCGTTGCTCGCCTTGACGATCTTGTAGGGGACGAGCTTCTTGTCCTTCTCAACCATCGGGTCGTCGTAGCGCCGGCCAATCAGGCGCTTGACCGCGAAGAACGTGCGCTCGGGATTGGTGACTGCCTGCCGCTTGGCAGGCTGGCCGACGAGGCGTTCCCCGTCGTCCGTGAAGGCGACGATCGAAGGTGTCGTGCGCATGCCTTCGGAATTTTCAATGACCTTGGGCGTCGAGCCCTCCATCACCGCCACGCAGGAGTTGGTCGTACCGAGATCAATCCCGATGACTTTTGCCATGATCAAGTACCTCTCTTTGCAGCAGGTCGGGCCGAGCCCTTGCAGCGCACCGGCGAAAGCAGGCGGACCAATCTCCCGCCACGCTTGATCCGACCCCCATTGGATCGCATGTGGATCACGTTGCACCGCAGCCCCTGCGGCGCCCTGGCACATATAGGAGAGCGCCATTGACCCGCAAGGCAGGCATTCACGAAAATGCGAGCATTAACAAGTGGACCATCGGAGTGGCACGTCCGATCGTCGATCACAGCCGCATGTTGCATCCCGCCTATCTGGACCGGCCCGCCCAGGAGCGGCTGCTTGCGGCCGTTCGCGACATTATCGGCCAAGCCCCGCTTTATCCCCCGCGAATGCCGCGCACGGGCTCGCCGCTTTCGGTGCGAATGACGAATTGCGGCCCTCTCGGTTGGGTTTCCGACGTCAACGGCTATCGCTACCAAGCCGCTCACCCGGTAACCGGCAAGCCTTGGCCACCGATCCCCGACCTGCTGGTCAAGGCGTGGTTTGACTTTGCGGGTTATCCGCATCCGCCCGAGGCCTGCCTGATCAATTATTACGGCCCGACCGCCAAGATGGGGCTCCACCAGGATCGCGACGAACAGGAATTTGCCGCCCCGGTGGTGTCGCTCTCGCTAGGCGACACCTGCATCTTTCGCTACGGCGGCCCGCAGCGGCGCGGACCAACGCGTACGTTCCGGCTCGCATCGGGCGACGCGATGGTGCTTGCGGGGGAAAACCGCCTTGCCTTTCATGGGGTGGATCGCATCATTCCGGGAACATCCACCCTGCTGGCTGAAGGCGGCCGCATCAACCTGACCCTGCGGCGCGTGACCCGGGCGCTCGCCCCGTAGCAGCGCCATTCGTTTTCTCGACCGATCGTATTTTCCGGCCCACGTCCCGCGAAAATGCGCTAAGGAGGCGTCGTGACTCGAACATTGCTTCTTGCCGCGATTGTGGTCGCCGCCTTGGCGACGGGGCCAGCGCGTGCCGAAGCGGTGTTTCCCCCCGGCTCCAAGGTCGGCCTGGCACCCCCGGCGGGTTTCAAGCCCAGCGAGAACTTCCGCGGATTCGAGGAGAAGCTCAGCGGTGCCGCGATTCTGACGCTTGAACTGCCGGCCCAGGCTTATGGCGACATCGAAAAGGCGATGACCGGGCCCGCGCTCAAGAAGCAGGGCGTCATCGTCGAGAAGCGCGAGGCGCTCGCGCTCAAATCGGGCAAAGGCGTGCTGCTTGTCGGCCGGCAGGAGGCCGACGGCAAGCTCATGCGCAAGTGGATCTTGCTAGGTGCAACCCCAGTCTTGACCGCATTGGTCACGGTGCTGGTGCCGGATTCCGCCAAAGGCACTTATTCGGACGCAGCGATTCGCCAGGCGCTCGCCAGCGTCGAAGTACGCGATAGCGTACCGATCGATGAGCAGATGGGGCTTTTGCCCTACCGCGTCGATGAGCTCGGTGGGCTGCGGGCATCACGCGTGGTCGCACCCAACACAGTCATCCTCACCGCCGGTCCCAAGGACACGCTTGATGCCACCGAACAAGCGCTGCTCGTGATCTCGGCCGCGCCGGGCGGTCCGGACGAGACCCAACAACGCGATAATTTTGCGCGCAACCTGTTTGCAGGCTACGCGGGCCTCAAGGACGTACACATTCTCGGGACCGACCTCATCCGCCTCGCCGGCCAGCAGACCCATCAGCTCATGGCCGAGGCCAAGGACGCAAAGACCGATGCCGACGTCAAGCTCGTGCAATGGGTGCGGTTTGGCAATGGCGCCTATCTGCGGTTCCTCGGCATCGCCAAAGCCGACAGCTGGTCGGACGCATTTCCTCGGTTTCGCGCCGTTCGCGACGGGGTTGGTCCAAGGCCGTAGACGTCACGGCCGGGCTCGTCCCGACCATCCACGGCCTCCGTTTCGCCAAGCGTAAAGACGTGGATGGCCAGCGACGAGGCACCCCCGCACGCTTGCGTGCGAGACCGCGGACGCCGACCGAGATCGACAGAAATCAGCGCTAGTTGTCGTTCTGCGGTTCCGGTGCGGACTTCGGCCCGCCTTTCGCCACCCCGACCATTGCCGGCCGCAGGATGCGATCGCCGATGGTGAAGCCGGGCTGCAGCACTTGAACGACTGTACCGGCGGGCACGCTATCGTCGGGGACCTCGTACATCGCTTGATGCAGGTTCGGATCGAATTTCTGACCCTGCGGATCGATCCTGCGCACACCATGCTTCTCGAACGCCTTGAGCAGGTCGCGCTCGGTCAGCTCAACTCCTTCGTAGAGCGCCTTGCCGGTCTCCTCGGCGTGCTTCTTCCAATCCTCGCCCGTCGCCTCAAGGGCCCGCTGGATGTTGTCGGCGACACCAAGCACGTCGCGCGCGAACGCGGAAATCCCATAGACGCGCGCGTCGGCGACTTCGCGTTCCGTCCGTTTGCGAAGATTTTCCATCTCCGCCAGCGTGCGCAACAGCCGGTCCTTGAGCTCGACATTCTCCTGCCGAAGCTTGGCCTCGGCATCGACTTCGGTCTGCTCAAGAGTATTTTCGGACGCGGCTTCGGCGGCCGACGACGTCGTGTCCGTCATACGAATTCCTGTTCCTCGTTTTGAGCGGTTGCCGGGCATATCGATACTAGGCGGAAAAAAATCAAGCCGCGCAATAGGCGGCGCCCCAACGCAGCGGGCGTTCAGCCGAAAAACACGCTCAATCAAGCGCTTAATGCGGCTGTACGGTCAGCCGGTGAGGAGCTTGCTCACGACCTTGGCGGTATAGTCGACCGTCGGGATGATGCGAGCGTAGTTGAGGCGAGTTGGCCCGATCACGCCCAATACGCCGACGACCCGATTATTGGAATCCTGGAACGGCGCGATGATGATCGAGGAGCCCGAGAGCGAGAACAGCTTATTCTCCGAACCGATGTAGATCCGCACCCCGTCGGCGCGCTCGGCCTGGCCAAGCAAATTAACGAGCTCGCGCTTTGTTTCCAGATCATCGAACAGGTGGCGAACCCGCTCGAGATCCCCCAGCGCAGTCAGATCATCGAGCAGGTTAGCGTGTCCCCGGACGATCAACTTGCGCTCGTCGCCGGCACCTCCCGACCAGCTCGCCAACCCGTCGGCGATCAGCCGTTGCGTCAACTCATCGATTTCGGCGCGCGCTCTCTCCAGCGTTCGCTCGAGGTCCACCTTGGCCTCGGACAAGGTCTTGCCGCGCATGTGCGCATTCAGAAAGTTCGACGCCTCGACCAAGGCCGACGTCGGCAGGCCGCGCATGAGCGAGAGAATGCGGTTTTCGACTTGGCCGTCTTCAGCGACGAGCACGACCAGCGCGCGCTCGGGCTCGAGGCGCACAAACTCGATGTGCTTGAGCCTGGGATCCGATTTGGTGCTCAGCACCACGCCGGCCGAATGCGTCAAACCAGACAGCAAGCCGGACGCCTCGTTCAGCAGGCCCTCCACCGATTTGCCGGCTGCGGCAACCTGACCTTCGATCGCGCGGCGGTCGCCCTCCGTCAGGTCGCCGATCTGCATCAGGGAATCGACGAAGAAGCGCAATCCGGTTTCGGTAGGTAGTCGCCCGGCCGACGTATGCGGCGCGTAGATGAGCCCGAGCTGTTCGAGGTCCTGCATCACATTGCGCACCGAAGCCGGTGACAACGTCATCGGGATGATGCGCGAGAGGTTGCGCGAGCCGACCGGTTCGCCGGTCGCCAAATAGCTCTCGACGATGCGCCGAAAAATCTCGCGCGAGCGCTCATTGAGTTGCGCGAGGGAGACCTGGGTTGCCCCGATCGGTACGTCTTGGGCCACAACTGCCTTTCGCTTTGACCTCGGTTAGAAATATTTGTCCGTTCCGCACGCCGCCGCAAGGCTGGGCGCGGCGATTGGTTCCGGTGCCGTACGTCGCGAATTGGGGTAGAGCAAGGCCCGCCGGCGCGCATTTTTCGCAAAATGCTTTCCAGCTCTTTCGTTTGGCGCTTTTTCCGCGCCGAACCGGGGGTCCATTTCCGCGGAAAATGCTTTAGAAGCTGCCGCTAGCCTCCCGAAGGGCCGATCAACGGAGTCCTGCATGCGCCCGAGCAAACGACAGCCCGACGAGCTGCGCGCCGTCACGCTCGAGCGCGGCATCGTGAAATATGCCGAGGGTTCATGCTTCGTGCGTTTTGGCGACACCCATGTGCTGGTGACCGCGACGCTCGAGGATCGCCTGCCGCCTTGGCTCAAGGGCCAGGGTCGCGGCTGGGTCACCGCCGAATACGGCATGCTGCCGCGCGCGACCGCAGAACGCACGCGGCGCGAAGCATCCGCCGGCAAGCAGGGTGGCCGCACCGTCGAAATTCAACGATTGATCGGACGCAGCCTGCGTTCGGTCATGGACCTCGAAGCGCTCGGCGAGCGGCAGATCACTATCGACTGCGACGTCATCCAGGCCGACGGCGGCACCCGCACGGCGTCGATCACCGCGGGCTGGGTTGCGCTCTACGACTGTATCGCCTGGATGCGTAAACGCGACATGCTCACGACCAGCCCCTTGCGTGACCACGTCGCGGCCATTTCCTGTGGGGTATGCGGTGGCACCGCGGTGCTCGATCTTGATTACGCGGAAGACTCCGCTGCCGATACCGATGCGAATTTCGTGATGACCGGCGACGGCCGTATCGTCGAGGTCCAGGGAACCGCCGAAAAGGAGCCGTTCAGCGAAGAACAGCTGCTCACCCTGCTGGCGCTCGCCCGCAAGGGCGTGGCCAAGCTCGTCGATCTGCAAAAAATGGCGGTGATGTGAACGAGCCGCGTGCTTCAAGGGCGCATCGCCGGATCAGCGGCCGCCTCGTGATTGCAACGCATAATCCCGGCAAGCTTGCCGAAATGCGCCACCTCTTGGCGCCGTTCGGTGTCGATGCCGTCTCCGCCGGCGAGCTCGGGCTCGCCGAGCCCGCGGAGACCGGGGCGACGTTTGCCGACAACGCGCGCATCAAAGCGATGGCCGCCGCGCGTGCGTCCGGGCATCCGGCTTTCGCCGACGATTCCGGCCTCGCGGTCGATGCGCTTGACGGCGAACCCGGCATCTACTCGGCGCGCTGGGCCGGCCCGGACAAGAACTTCCGGCACGCGATGGAGACAATCGACGCCAAGTTGCGGGCGCGCGGCGCATTGACGCCGGCGCAGCGCCGCGCGCATTTCGTGTCCGCGTTGTGCGTCGCCTGGCCGGACGGCCACGTGGAGCAATTTGAAGCGAGAGTCGACGGCACGCTGGTCTGGCCGCCGCGCGGTGAGCGCGGGTTTGGCTATGATCCGATGTTTCTTCCGGACGGGTTTGAGCGCACATTTGGCGAAATGGCGAGCGAGGAGAAGCACGGCTTGCCGCCCAAAGGTCGCGGCCTGTCGCATCGCGCGCGTGCGTTTCTGAAGCTCGCGGAGGCGTGTCTGTGAGCGAGCCGTTTGGCGTCTACATCCATTGGCCGTTCTGCCTGTCAAAGTGCCCGTATTGCGACTTCAACAGCCATGTGCGCGCGGCAGCGATCGATCAGTCGCGTTATGCAGCCGCATTCGCAACCGAGATCGCCAGCACCGCTGCGCGCATCGGCGTACGCGCCGTGTCGACGATTTTCATCGGCGGCGGGACGCCGTCACTGATGCAGCCCGCGACCGTTGCGGCCGTGCTCGATGCCGTGGCACGTCATTGGACGGTGGCGGCGGATGCCGAGATTACCCTTGAAGCCAACCCGACCAGTGTCGAGGCAGAGCGGTTCCACGGTTTTCGCTCGGCCGGCGTCAACCGCGTCTCGCTCGGCGTGCAGGCGCTCGACGATGCCGCGCTCGGCGGGCTCGGGCGACGACATACCGCCGCCGAAGCTTTGGCTGCCGTGCGCGTCGCGCAATCGGCGTTTGCGCGCTCGTCGTTTGATCTGATCTATGCGCGACCGGGCCAGACCTTGACGGCCTGGGCATCCGAACTGAGCGCGGCCATTGCGGAAGCCGCCGAACATCTATCGCTCTACCAGCTCACCATCGAACAGGGCACGCCATTCGCGACGTTGCATGCGGGTGGCAAGCTCGTGCTCCCAGATCCGGATCTCGCGCGCGCGTTCTACGACCTGACGCAGGACACCTGCGCGGCCGCCGGGCTTCCCGCCTACGAGGTATCAAACCACGCGCGCCCCGGCGCGCAATGCCGCCACAACCTGATCTACTGGCACTACCACGAATATGCGGGCATCGGTCCCGGCGCGCACGGCCGGATCGTGATCGATGGCGTGCGGCATGCGACTGCGACAGAGCGGCGCCCGGAAGATTGGCTTGAGCGCGTCGAGGCAGCCGGCCACGGTCTCATCGTCGACGATCCGTTGACCCGCGCGCAGGAGGGTGACGAGTTTCTGCTGATGGGACTACGGCTCACGGACGGGATCGATCCAGCGCGCTATCGCGTACTCGCCGGACGGCCGCTCGATCCGGCGCGCGTCGCAGCACTCGTGCGGGGCGGCTTCGTCGATCAGGACGACGACGGAACTCTGCGGGTCACGCGCACGGGCTTCCCGGTGCTTGACACAGTCGTTGCGCAGCTCGCGGCGTAACGCCGGTTTCAGGTGCCGGACGCGAATGACCGCGGCGCTGGCGAAATCACCTGTCCGCCCGATTGTGTCACGCGCAGCACGGCGAGCCCGCGCTGGTTCGATCCGTCCGGGCGGAAGCGGAAAACCCCGTCGATCCCCGCGAAGCCGGACGCGTTGGTCAGCACCTCGGGTGCGAAGCGCTTGGCACCTTGCGTCTTGCTGAGCGCCGCCACCAGGGTGACCGCGTCGTAGGACAGCGACGCCGTGCGCGCCGGATCGCTGCCGAACTTCAACCGGTACCGCATCGCAAACGATTTGTAGTTGTTGGGGGCGGTCGGATCGGGGCCGACGTACCAGGCGCCTTGCAGCGCGGGATCGCCAAATATGCGTTGATCCTCCCACAGTCCGGTCCCCAGCAACTGCAACCGGGCGAGATTGACGCCGCTGAGTTTGAGCGCCTGCACCATTGCCGGTGCGCCCTCTGCGTCGCCCGGAATGAACAGCGCATCAGCACTGCCGGCCGCCTGCGCGACTGCGCGCGCCGCATCCTGGGTCTTGCCGGCCGAGAAGCGCTCAAGCCCGACAATGCGGCCGCCCTTGGTGGCGACGTCCTGGCGGAACTCTGCTTCGACCACGCCGCCGTAGGCATTGTCCGGGATCAACGCCACGAACGAGCGTTTGCCCTGCGACACCGCGTAGTCGACGATGCGCGCGACGTCCGACTCCGGCAGGAGACTCAACAAATAGACGCCATGACCCGCAACGCTCGAATCGGTGGAGAACGCGATCACCGGAATGTTGCGGGCGCGCGCGACCTGCCCGACGGTTTGAACCGAGGTCGAGAACAGCGGCCCGAGAATAATCTCAGCCCCCTCATCGACGGCCTGCTGCGAGACCTGCTGGGCGGTCGCTGCGTTGCCGGCGTCATCGCGCGGCAGGACCTGGATGTCGGTCTGGAATTGCGCCATGGCGAGCTCGGCGGAATTGCGCATTGATTGCGCGACCGTGCCGGCATTGCCGCTCGCCGTCAGCGGCAGCACCAGCGCCACCTTGACTGGCCCCGTGCCGATCGTGGTGACAGCCGGCGTCGCCCCTTGCGGGGCCGCTGGCGGCCCACCCCCGAACGGATCACCGCCCGGAGGCCCCCCGCCGGTGCAGCCCGCAAGCAGCGCTGCGGCTGCCAGCGCGAGCCAAGGCGTCCCGCCGCGATGGGCGTAAGTCATTCGGAACATTGGTCTCCTCGGCGCCCCTAGCACCGATCCCCAGGATGTCTGCGACTGTCGAAATCCGCCCTTGATCCGGCATCATGGTCGCAAAATTCCCGCCCGAACAGTCTCAATCCCGCAATTTTCAGCCGGGCATCTTGATACCGTTCCGTCCGGATCGAGCCGCGAGATTGGCTAAGCAATCCGCCAGAAGCCCTATGGGCGCGCGATCTTGTCCGAAAACCGGTAACCACTTTTCGGGATCACGCTATGGTTGACGCATGCCGCCCCGCAAACAGCCCGCAGCCGCCAGCGACCGTCGCCGAACCTATCAGATCGGCGACCAGGTCCTGGAGGCGAGGCTGCTTCCAGCCGGCCTCTACGTGGTGGCGACGCCAATCGGCAACCTGGGCGATATCACGCTGCGGGCGCTGGAGACGCTCGCCGCCGCCGACCTCGTCGCCTGTGAGGATACCCGCGTCACGCGCAAGCTGTTCGAGCGCTACGGGCTCACGGCGCCACTCACCCCCTACCACGATCACAACGCGGCGGCGGCGCGGCCTGGCATCCTGCAGCGCCTCGCTGGCGGTCAGGCCGTGGCGCTGGTCTCCGACGCGGGGACGCCGTTGGTGTCCGACCCTGGCTACAAGCTTGTGCGCGCGGCGCAAGCGGAAGGCTGCCCTGTCGTCGCGATCCCCGGCGCATCTGCCGTATTGGCCGCCCTCACGGTCGCCGGGTTGCCGACTGATCGCTTTTTCTTCGGCGGCTTCCTGCCGAGCAAGCCCTCGGCGCGGGACGAACGCATCGCCGAATTCGCCGCACTGCCGGCAACGATCGTGTTGTTTGAGGCGGGCTCGCGCATCGCCGATACGCTCGCGCTCTTGGCACAGCGGCTAGGAGGACGTGCAGCCGTCGTGTGCCGCGAACTCACCAAACTGCACGAGGACATCCGGCGGGGCACGCTGGATGAGTTCGCCGAACATTGGGCGCGCGATGGCGAGACCCGCGGCGAGTTTGCGATCGTGATTGCGCCAGCCGAAGAAGCGGTTCCCCGGGAAGAAGAGGTTGACAACATGTTGCGACACGCTCTGGTGGGCGGCTCCCTGAAGGAGGCGGTCGTTGCCGTCGCCGCGGCCACCGGCCGGACACGCCGCCACGTCTACCAGCGCGCCCTGGCACTCAAGAACGATGCGCCGTGAGAGGCCGAAGCCGTCAGCGCCGCCCGATCCGGGGCGGGTGGCGGCCTTTCGCCATGGCCTTTCGGCAGAAGGCCGCGCTGCGCTGCTGCTGATCGCCAAGGGGTTCTGGATTGCGGCGCGGCGCCGCAAGACCCCGGTCGGCGAAATCGACATTGTGGCGAGGCGCGGAAAAACCCTAGCGTTTATCGAGGTCAAAGCGCGGGCGCGTGACGACGCTGCGGCCGAGGCCGTCACCACGCATCAGCAGCGCCGCATCGTAGCGGCCGCGCGCTATTGGCTGGCCTCCCACCCGGGCGACGCTGCGCGCAACATCCGCTTTGACGTTGTCCTGGTGGTGCCGGGGCGTTTTCCGCGTCACATACCGGCGGCGTTCGACGCGACAGTTTGAGCCTGCTACAACGCGCCGCCCTCTGTTTTGGTCTTGCGCCGTCATGCCCCTGCGAGTCGCCGTTCAGATGGACCCGATCGAGCGGATCAATATCCGCGGCGATTCGACGTTCGCACTCCTGCTTGAGGCCCAGCGGCGTGGACACGCGCTTGCCTATTACACCCCGGACCGCATGGCGCTGCGCGACGGCAAGGTGTCGGCCGGGTTGCAGGCGCTCTCCGTGCGCGACACCGTGGGCGATCACTTCACCTTGGGCGAGACCAAGCGCGTCGATCTCGCCGCATTCGACGTGGTGCTGATGCGGCAGGATCCACCGTTCGATCTTGCCTACATCACGGCGACGCATCTCTTGGAGCGCATTCATCCCGCAACGCTTGTCGTCAACGATCCGGCCAGCGTGCGCAACGCGCCCGAAAAGGTGTTCGTCACCGAATTTCCTGACCTAATGCCGCCGACCCTGCTGACGCGTGACCTTGCGGAGATCAAATCATTTCGCGCCGAGCACGGCGACATCGTCATGAAGCCGCTCTACGGCAAGGGCGGGGA
>DATIPA010000121.1:0-7230 GCA_035472475.1 Xanthobacteraceae bacterium
CGGCATGCCGGTCGAAGGGCCGGCGCGCTGGACGTCGAAGATCACCGCGGGGATCTCCGCAAAATACGCGAGCCCGACGAATTCCTGCATCAGCGAGATGCCGGGGCCCGAGGTTGCCGTGAAGGCGCGCGCGCCGTTCCAAGCTGAACCGATCACCAGCCCGATCGAGGCGAGCTCGTCCTCCGCCTGCACGATCGCGAACTTGTACTTGTTGCCGTCGGGGTCGACCCGCAGGCGCGAGCAATAGCGCGTGAACGCTTCCGCCAGCGAGGATGACGGCGTGATCGGATACCAGGCGCAGACGGTCGCGCCGCCGTAAACTGCACCGAGCGCGGCCGCCGCGTTGCCCTCGATGAAGATGCGATTGCCGACCGCATTGGCCGATTTGAGGCGCAGCCCGATCGGGCATTGCAGGTTTTCCAGCGCCCAGTCGCGTCCGAGATGGAGCGCGTGAATATTGGGCGCCAGGAGCTTTTCCTTGCCCTTGTACTGCTCGCCCAGAAGCTTCTCGATCGCCGGCACGTCCATCTCGAGCAGCGCGGAGAGCGCGCCGATGTAGATGATGTTCTTGAACAGCTGGCGCTGGCGCGGATCGGTGTAGGTCTTGTTGCAGATCGCGGTCAGCGGCACGCCGATCACGGTGATGTCGTCGCGAAACCGCGCCATCGGCACCGGCTTGGTCGAGTCGTAGAGCAGGTAGCCGCCCGGTTCGATCGCGGCGACATCCTTGTCGAAGGTCTGCGGGTTCATCGCCACCATCAGGTCGACGCCGCCGCGCGCGCCGAGGTGACCGGCCTCGGTCACCCGCACCTCGTACCAGGTCGGCAGGCCCTGAATGTTGGACGGAAAGATATTGCGCGGGCTGACCGGAACGCCCATGCGCAGGATCGCGCGGGCGAACAGCTCGTTCGCGCTCGCCGAGCCGGATCCGTTGACGTTGGCGAACCGAACGACGAAGTCGTTCAAGCTGCTGATCGGGCTGGCGCTCGGCATCGGTCTTCCGCTTGTGTCATGTCAATCAGGTATTTCTGCATGTCCCAGGCGCCGGTCGGGCAACGCTCGGCGCACAGCCCGCAGTGCAGGCACACGTCCTCATCCTTCACCATGACGCGGCCGGTCTTCAGCCCGTCGGCGACATACAGATCCTGGGTGAGGTTGGGCGACGGCGCTTGCAGCCGCGTGCGCAACTCGGCCTCCTCACCGTTCTGCGTGAACGTGATGCAGTCCATCGGACAAATGTCGACGCAGGCATCGCACTCGATGCAGAGCGAGGAGGTGAACACGGTCTGCACGTCGCAGTTGAGGCAGCGCTCGGCTTCCTTGAGGGCAAGCTCGACGTCGTAGCCGAGCTCGACCTCGGCCCTGATGTCGCGCAGCGCCACGACCTTGTCGCGCAGCGGTACGCGATAGCGCTTGTCGGGCGAAATATCGTTGTCGTAGCTCCACTCGTGGATGCCCATTTTCTGACTGAAAACTTCGACCGCCGGCAGCGGCCGCTCGTTGACGTCCTCGCCCGAGCAGAACTTGTCGATCGACAGCGCGGCGTCGTGGCCGTGCGCGACCGCCCAGATGATGTTCTTTGGGCCGAACGCGGAGTCTCCGCCGAAAAAAACCTTGGGGTTGCTCGACGCCATGGTCTTGGGATCGACCTTGGGCATGTTCCACTTGTCGAACGTGATGCCGACATCGCGCTCGATCCAGGGAAATGCGTTCTCCTGGCCGACGGCCACCAGCACGTCGTCGCATTCAAAGTGCTGGTCGGGCTCGCCCGCGCTTACAAGCCTCCGGCGGCCCTTGTCGTCGTACGCGGCCGTGACCTTTTCGAACACCACGCCGGTGAGGCGCCCGTTGTCGTGGGTGAATTCCTTCGGGACCAGGAAGTTGAAGATCGGGATGCCCTCGTGCATCGCGTCTTCTTTCTCCCAGGGCGATGCCTTCATCTCCTCGAAGCCAGAGCGCACGATCACCTTCACGTCCTCGCCGCCAAGCCGGCGGGAGGACCGGCAGCAATCCATGGCGGTGTTGCCACCGCCGAGCACGATCACGCGTTTGCCGATCTTGTTGACGTGACCGAACGAGACCGAGGACAGCCAATCGATCCCGATGTGGATATTCTTGGCGGCTTCGCGGCGGCCCGGGATCTCGAGTTCGCGCCCGCGCGGCGCGCCCGAGCCGACGAAGATCGCGTCGAAATTCTCGGCGAGCAGCGCCTTCATGCTGTCGATGCGGCGGCCGCCGACGAAGTCGATGCCGAGGTTGAGGATGTAGTCGCATTCCTCGTCGATCACGGCGTCTGGCAGCCGGAATTTCGGGATCTGTGTGCGCATCATGCCGCCGGCCTTGGGGTCCTGATCGAACACGACGCAATGATAGCCGAGTGGCGCGAGATCGCGGGCAACCGTGAGGGACGCTGGTCCGCCGCCCACCAGCGCGATCCGCTTGCCGTTGCGGCGGGCCGCCGGCTTGGGCAGGCGCGCGCGGATGTCATCCTTGAAATCGGCGGCCACGCGCTTGAGCCGGCAGATCGCGACCGGGTCCTTCTCAACGCGTCCGCGCCGGCACGCCGGCTCGCACGGCCGGTCGCAGGTGCGCCCGAGGATGCCGGGAAACACGTTCGACTTCCAATTGATCATGTAGGCGTCGCTGTAGCGACCGGCCGCGATCAATCGGATGTATTCCGGGACGGGCGTGTGCGCCGGACAGGCCCATTGGCAGTCAACGACCTTGTGGAAGTAGTCCGGCGCCGCAATGTCAGTGGATTGCATTTACTCCTCGTGCCGGCGCCCAAGCTGCGGCCTCTGGCCCGGCCAGCCCGTCAGCGACCCGTAGCGAACCCGTCCCCGTTCGGCTTATCGCGCCGAATCCGCGCAAATTTATAGTGGACCCTGCCCACCAACGCCACCTCTTCAGGCGCATAACCCCATCTATCCTGGGGCAATGAGGCTGTTGCGGTGCGGCAAAAACCGCGCGAATTTGCGCCCGGAGCGCCCGCAATCAGCCAATCGGCCGATGTTTGCGGCGCCTTTCCGGCGTTACTGCGCCGCGTTAAACCGGATCGGGACATGCGCGACATTTTTGAAGAGCTGTTCGCCAATCAGCCGCTCGATCCGATGGAGGCAGCGCGCCGCGGCATGCGCCCCAACGTGCGACGGCGCTTTTATGCCGCAGCAACCATCAAGCCCGAGGACGGGGGATACGCGGTCGTATTGGACGGTAGGATCGTGCGCACGCCCGCGCGTCTTGCTTTGGCGGCTCCGAGCGCGGCGCTCGCAGAGGCGATCGCCGAAGAGTGGCAGCGCCAAGACCAGGTGATCGATCCGGGAAAGATGCCGCTCACCCGTCTCGCCAACACCATCATCGACGGCGTTGCGCGTTCGACGGAGGCGGTCACGGCCGAAATCGAGAAGTACCTCGCGACCGATTTGCTGTTCTACCGCGCCGAGGGTCCGCCACGGCTGGTCGCACGTCAGCACGAGTTTTGGGATCCCGCCCTGGCGTGGGCGCGCAGCACGCTCGGCGCTCGCTTCGAGCTCGTCGAGGGCGTCATCCAGATCGCACAGCCCGCGGAATCGCTGCGCCAGGCCGCGCGCGCGATCCCGCGCGATCCCTGGCGGCTCGGCGCCGTGCACGCGGTCACGACCTTGACCGGCTCGGCGTTGATCGGCCTCGCGCTCGCACACGGCGCAATCGATGTGGACGCGGCCTGGGCCGCGGCGCACGTCGATGAGGATTGGAACATGGAGCTGTGGGGCCGCGACGAGGTCGCGCTCGAGCGGCGCGCCTTTCGGTTTGCCGAGATGCAGGCGGCGGCGACGGTGCTCAGGCTGGTCTGACTCTGTCGCGGCAGAACGCATCGGCGCGAGATCCGTTCAGCAGAACTCGCCGCGCACTATCTGCGCGAGCTGCTTGCGAAGGCCATCGATCTCTTTGGCAGCCTGCTCCAGCAACCGGGCATCCTCGCGCCATTTGGCGTGAACTGCCTTGGTGTGTGCAATCTCCTGCGACCGCTTGAGTAAGTCGTTGACGATGTCAGACATGCCAGCCTCCTGCACCGGATCGGCTTAGGCCCGGGCAGAGCCGATGCTGCGGCGGGGAGAGCGCCGACCCGGCAGCGCCGGTATGACGCTTGCCTGATGCCCGCCGCTGATGTGCGGCGTGCCGCATATGAAATCGAGCGTGCCGCAAGCCCGGTTTCATAAGCACCGCATAAAGACCGGTGGCGGCCGACGAGCGCGTCCGGCGCGCGCTTGCCCGCGGTTCCCGGCTACAGGCTTCCATGCTAAGCAGGGATGCCGGCTCTTTGTTCACGGCAGGGGCCATGAAAGACATTCTCGAAAAGCTCGAAACCCGCCGCGCCAACGCTCGCCTCGGAGGCGGGCAGGCACGCATTGAGGCGCAACACAAGCGCGGCAAGCTCACCGCGCGCGAGCGCATCGATCTCCTGATGGACAAGAACTCGTTCGAGGAGTTCGACATGTTCGTCGAGCACCGCGCCACCGAGTTCGGCATGGACAAGCAGCCCAAGGTCCCCGGCGACGGTGTGGTCACCGGCTGGGGCACGGTCAACGGCCGCACCCTGTTCGTGTTCGCCAAGGACTTCACGGTGTTCGGCGGCTCGCTGTCGGAGACGCACGCGCAGAAGATCGTAAAAATCCAGGACATGGCCATGAAGGCGCGCGCGCCGATCATTGGCCTGTTCGACGCCGGCGGCGCCCGCATCCAGGAGGGTGTGGCGGCGCTCGGCGGCTACGGCGAGGTGTTCAAACGCAACGTGCTCGCTTCCGGCGTGATCCCGCAAATCTCTGTCATCATGGGTCCGTGCGCGGGCGGCGACGTCTACTCGCCAGCGATGACCGACTTCATCTTCATGGTGAAGGGCACGAGCTACATGTTCGTCACCGGCCCCGACGTGGTGAAGACGGTGACCAACGAGGTGGTGACCGCGGAGGAGCTCGGCGGCGCCTCGGTGCACGCGACCAAATCGTCGATTGCCGACGGCGCGTTCGAGAACGATCTCGAGGCGCTGCTGCAGATACGCCGGCTGATCGATTTTCTGCCCTCGAACAGCGCGGCCGGCGTGCCGGAGTGGCCGACCTACGACGACATCGAGCGCGAAGAGCACTCGCTCGACACGCTCATCCCGGACAATCCCAACAAGCCCTACGATATCCGCGAGCTGATCCTCAAAGTCGCGGATGAGAGCGACTTCTTCGAGCTCTCCGCCACGTTCGCCCGCAACATCGTCACGGGCTTTGGCCGCATGGCGGGACGCACGGTCGGCTTTGTCGCCAACCAGCCGATGGTGCTCGCCGGCGTGCTCGACAGCGATGCCTCGCGCAAGGCCGCGCGCTTTGTGCGCTTCTGCGACGCCTTCGACATCCCGATCGTCACCTTCGTGGATGTGCCGGGCTTCCTGCCGGGTACCGATCAGGAATACGGCGGGCTGATCAAGCACGGCGCCAAGCTGCTGTTCGCCTACTCGCAGGCGACCGTGCCGCTCGTCACCGTCATCACCCGCAAGGCGTTCGGCGGCGCCTACGACGTGATGGCGTCAAAGCACATCGGCGCCGACGTGAACTATGCGTGGCCGACCGCGCAGATCGCGGTGATGGGGGCCAAGGGCGCGGTCGAGATCATTTTCCGGGCCGATATCGGCGACGCCGAAAAGATCGCCGCCCGCACCAAGGAATACGAGGACCGGTTCCTGTCTCCATTTGTTGCCGCCGAGCGCGGCTATATCGACGAGGTGATCATGCCGGCGACGACGCGCCGGCGGCTGTGCCGCGCACTCGCGATGCTGCGGGAGAAGCGCGTCGAGATGCCGGGACGCAAGCACGATAACCTGCCGCTGTGATGTGGGGGAGGGAACGTGGCCGCACCGCTGATTGTCATCACCGGCGCGACCCACGGCATCGGCCGCGCGCTTGCGATTGCGTTCGCGCGCGACGGCCACCCGCTGCTGCTGGTCGCGCGGCGCGCCGAGACGATCGCGGAACTCGCCAACCACCCGCACCGCTTCGCCGAGGTCGATGTCACCGACTACGCGCGCCTGCAGGCGGCGATTGCTGCGGCCGAGAAGGAGTTCGGGCCGACCGACTGTCTCGTCAACAACGCCGGTTTCATCCACATCGGTGATTTTGCCAAGCGGACGGTCGAGGATCTCGATTACGAGATCGACGTCCTGTTCAAGGGCGTGGTGCACGGATGCCGCGCGGTGCTGCCGGGTATGATCGAGCGAAAACGCGGTACGATCGTCAACGTCAGCTCGATCGGCGACCGCCGGCCCGGTCCGTCCGGGGAGACCTATCACGCCTCCAAGGCCGCGGTACGCTCGCTCGCGGAATCCCTGCAGCAGGCCGAGGCCAAGAACAACATCCGCATCATCAATATCGCGCCCGGCCTGGTGAAGACCAACATCCACCAGACCATGGGGATCTCGTTCGAGGAGTATTGCAAGATCCTCGGCAATCCCGACTTCATCGCGCCCGAGCGGATCGCCGAGATCATCCTGTTTTGCTACAAGCTGCCGCAGTCGATCTGCATCCGCGACCTGGTGGTGATGCCGACCACGTCGGGGTATTGATTGGCTTCACCGGCCCGACCGGCCCATCCCATCGGACCCTGTTGGCGCTTGGCGAGCTCATAAGAATTTCAAGGGAGGCAAACAGTGAAACTCGTGACCTTCGAAGCCGCCGGCCGCGCCGCGGGTCCAGGTGTTCTCACCGAGCGCGGCGTCGTCGACATCGCGGGCGCCGTGAAGCCGAGCTATACGGCGCAGCTCACCATGCAGGGCGTGATCGACGATTTCGATCGCCTGCGGCCGGCGCTTGAGAAGCTCGCCCGCGATGCCGATGCGCTGCCGCTCGACAAGGTTCGCCTGCACGCGCCGTTGCCGCGGCCAGGAAAAATTCTGGCCTGCATCGCCAACTACTGGGAGCACGCCCAGCGCGAGCCACGGCCGCTCAACATGTTCATGAAGAATCCCGACGCGGTGATCGGTCCGGGCGCCACCATCGTGTTGCCGGAGTTCACGGTGCCATGGATCTTCATGCACGAAGCCGAGCTCGCGCTGGTCATGCGGGGCCCGGCCAAGATGGTGAAGGCCAAGGACTGGAAAAAGGCCGTGTTCGGCTACACCGCGATGATCGACGTCTCCGCGCGCGAGCACGGGCGGCGCACCTGGCCGGCGACGCCGCTCACCAGCTGGCTCGGCAAGTCATTCGATACGTT
>DATIPA010000122.1:0-70156 GCA_035472475.1 Xanthobacteraceae bacterium
CTCAGGCATGTCCCCAGATTGATCGGGCCGCCTCGACCACACGCGTCAGTTTGGCGCACTGATCGGCCTCCGTGACCGGGTTCCCGGCCACTGTACTTGCAAAGCCGCATTGCGGGCTGATCGCAAGGCGGTAGACGTCGATATAGGCGCTTGCCTGATCTACCCGGCGCCGCAACAGGTCCAGACTTTCAAGCTCCGGGGTTTTCGAGCTGAGCAGGCCGAGAACGACGCCCTTGCATTTTGGGATGAAGCGAAGGGGTGCGAAATCGCCGGCGCGTGCGGAATCGTATTCGAGCAGGAAGTGGGTTGCGTCGGTTCGTGCAAAGAAACGCTCCGCGATCCGGTCATATCCGCCGCCCGACAGATAATGCCCCTTGAAATTGCCGCGGCACACATGGACGCCGACGGCGATCGCATTCGGCCGGTTTGCCAATGCGGCGTTGATTGCGTCGATGTAGGTGTCAACCAGGAGATTAGGATCCTGCCCTTGCTGGGTGATCTGGTCGCGCACGGCCTCATCACACAGCATTGCAAGCGCGACTTCGTCCATTTGGATGTAGCGGCAGCCTGCCTCGACCAGCGCCGCGATTTCCGCCTGATAGACCTTGGCTAAATCGCTGAAGAAGGCCTCGAGATCGCGGTAGATCGCGGGCTCGGCAAAATGCTTGCCGGCGAAGATATGCATGGACGACGGCGCGGGGATCGTCGCCTTTGGCAAGGCTTTCGCTTGCCGGATCAGGAAACCGAATTCGTCGACCGCCAGCGGCCTGCTGCGTCCGATCTTTCCCACCGCATAAGGCGTCGTGAAATCGATCTCGTGGCCGCGATCATCGTGAAACTTGAATGCCGCGGGCCGAATTTCAAAACCGTCGGTGCGTTCGACAAACCGCCCCCAATACGAGGCGCGGCGGAATTCGCCATCGGTTACGACCTTGAGGCCGATCTCCTCCTGCAGCCGGACCGCATCCCGGATGGTCGCGTCGAGGACTTCACCGAATTCCTCCGCATCGATTTGGTTGGCTTGATGGCGCTTGAACGCATCGCGCAGTTTAGCCGGCCGCAACAGGCTGCCGACATGGTCCGCTCGAAACGGAGGATTGGACGAGAAGGCCACGTCCTACTCCCGATAAAGTTCTAGGCAACGACGGCTCGTGCATCTAGTAGCCTGAGCGCCCCGAAGGGGTCAAAACGGCGAAGACCACAGATGCCCTTGTACCGCATTGATGCCCTCGGGACCCGTAGAGGCCCACGCACAAAAATGGGAATCCATTGAACAAAAGGGCATCCATGGGAAAGCCATGACAGCCGCAAACGACATCGAGCGCGATCTGCGCGCGCGCTACCGCCAGCCCGCCGGCGTCGAACAGTTCGGGATCGAACCGATCCCGGAAGAGCGCAAGACCGTTGGCTGGTTCGATCTTTTCAGCATCATGTTCAATTTCTTGATCAATCCCGGCACCATGCTCAGCGGCGGAATGATGGTTGCTGCCGGATTGTCGTTCCAGGCCGCGATTGCGGCTGGTTTTTTTGGAACCGTCGTGGCGCTGGTGTTCTACGTGATCATGGCGACGATTGGAGTCGATTACGGCATTCCGGGCCAAGTCGCGACCCGCGCCGTCTACGGGCTGCGCGGTGCCAAAGCGATACCATCGCTGTTGCGCGCGCTCGTATCGATCTACTGGTTCGCGTTCCAAACGTTCGCCGGCGCATCCGCCATTGTTGCGGTGCTCGCAAAAATCACCGGCACCACCTATCCGTTGGTGTGGGTCAGCTTGGCGTTCGCGCTCGTCCAGGCTAGCGTCGCCGTGATCGGCTTCGGGTCGCTGAAAGCGCTGGCGCGCGTCGCGCTGCCGATCAAGGTGGTCGTGTTGTGCTACCTCTTCGTTTTGTTCGCGCGCCACGATGATCCGAATTTCGAGCTCGCCAAGGTACTGTCGTACACGGGCGCTGGCGGGTGGAGCTGGGCACTCTTCGCCGGTTGGCTTAACGTCACGATTGCCAGTTGGTTTACGAATATTGCCGACGCCGCGGATTACGCCCGTTACACGCGTTCACGTGCCGATATGTGGGCGGGGACGCTCGCCGCCGGAGCCTCGGGAGTGGTGCTTTCTACGGCGCTCGGCGCCTACGGCGCTGCGGCGACCCTCGGCAGGGTCCAAAATCCGCTCGTCTTGACAGCCGACGTCGAGACCAGCTGGGTGATGCTGCTGGTTGTCATCGTCTTCCTCTGCGTCGACGATTGGACGATCAACGTGCTCAACCTTTATTCGGGCGGATTGTCGCTTTCCAATATGTTCGAACGGATCGGGCGGTTTTGGACCGCGCTGACCGTGAGCGTGTTGGGGATTGCGCTATCCGCGGTGCCCGACGTGATGAACTACTTCACATATATCAGCGTGTTCGGAAACGTCTTTGCACCGGTCGCCGGCGTGCTCGTGTTCGACTATTTGTTCGTCAGGCGACTGCAGATCGATGTGGCTGCGCTGTACGATCCAAAGGGCCCCTATCGTTATTACTTTGGGTTCAACCTGATTGCGGTTGGCTGGACCGGAATCGGTGTCGTGCTGTGCAGCTCTGTAATTCCGGCGCCGTGGATTCCGGCGCTCCTGACGTCGCTCGTTGTGGGCGTGGGCTACACGCTGACGGCTTTGCTCCTACCGGGTGCCACCATAGCTGTGCGGCACAAGCCATAGTCCGCGCTTTTGGCGCGCCCTGCGCGCGTTGACTTGCGCCCGGCCGGTGCTACCGTTTCGCAAACATTAAATTGCAACGGGTTTTGGACACATGATCCAGGCTGCCGCGCGCACCACCGAAGTCAATCCCGCCAAACTCGCGATGCTGTACAAGCGCGAGCTCGAACTCTGCAAGGTGAAGTCCGGTGACACGATCGCGTTGGTCTCGGACCTCGGAACCCGTCGCGAATATATCCAGGCGACCTTCGCAGCCGCGGATGAACTCGGGCTTGACGCCTACGAGATGTGCGTCAATTCGATCCCGGGCTGGACTAAGGTCGGCGTGCCGACCATTGGCAAGTGCAAGGGCACGCTGGAAGCGTTGTCGGCCGCCGACCTGATCGTGATTTTTCACGTGCCGCTGTTTGCGCGTTGGCTCAAAACCGTCATGGAGAAACGCGTGCGCGTGCTGATGATCATCGACGCGCCTGATGACCTCGAGCAACTCATGGCGCCGCCCGGCTTGAAGGAGGCCGCTAAATACGCCGAAGGCCTCTACCGCAACACTAAGCAGGTCCGTGTCGTCTCCGACGCCGGTACCGACCTGACCTGGACCTGCGGCGAGTATCCAGTCATGACGCAGTGGGGGTTTGCCGATGAGCCCGGCCACTTCGACCACTGGGGCGCCGGCCACATCCACACCTTTCCGAACGAGGGGAGTGCCACTGGTACAGTCGTCATTCAGCCCGGAGACATTGTCATCCTGCCGTACTGCCGCTTCGTCGCCGACCCGGTGCGCCTAGAGGTGCGTGAGGGCCATGTCACCAAGGTCGACGGCGGCCTTGATGCAAAGTTGATGCGCGACTGGCTGGAAGACGGCAAGGACGGCGAGGGCGACCACGATCCCTATGCGGTCTCACACCTCGGCTGGGGCATGAATCCGCAGGCGCGCTGGTATTGGATGGGCCTCAACGGCGCCGAGCCCGAACGCAACCGAGCCGCAGCCCGCGTCTTTCCCGGCAACTTCCTGTTCTCGACCGGGCCGAACTCGCAGGGCGGCGGCAAGCGCACCACGCGCGGTCACTATGACGTCCCCATGCGCGACTGCACCGTCATGCTCGACGGACGCGCCGTCATCGAACGCGGCCACATCATCGACCCGCACATGACGGTGGCGCGCGAGCAGCGCTAGATTCACGGGTTGGGCCTACTAGCGTACAGCCGGAAACAAATCTGATTGCCGCGTCCGCAAGGCGTCGACTTCAATGGCCGTATTGGTTTGCGCCTGGCCAAGCGCGATTTCGATGCGCCGGGCAGCGCCGATACGTTGCGTCACCGTTCGCTCGCCGGCCATGGCTGGCTACCCCTCAGAAAAGAAACTAGGTGACAAGCTGCGGCGACGTGGACGAATTCATTCGTCGCGCACTCGTGCGCCAAGCGGTGTTCACCAGCGGCCGACATCGGCAAATCAATACAGACAATCCAAATTGGCTGATCGCTCGGCAATAAGCTGGGCGCTGGCGCGCGCCCGCGGAGAGAAAATTTTCAAAATCTTGTTTAGAAGTTAATTCTATTTACATCCCAGTTTTGCGCCATATAGAAAATGTAATTCTGCGAGCGGCTGCAATGACGTTCAATTCGCCTATGATCGCGAGACCGTCGCGTGCGGCGGCCGCTGCCGCCGGGCGCCCGCGACGCCCCACGCCTTCGTTGGCGATCACGAGAACCGTGGGACTATGGATGGAGCAAATCCATGATTGATTCCCTTCAGGTCGGCTCGGGGTTCGTGGTGGGATTTTTGGTCGGTATGACCGGCGTGGGCGGCGGCTCGCTGATGACGCCGCTACTCATTCTGCTGTTTGGCGTTCATCCCGCAACGGCCGTCGGCACCGATCTGCTCTATGCCGCGTCCACCAAAACCGTTGGGACGGCGATCCATGCTACGGCCCACACGGTCGATTGGCGTCTCGTTGGTCTACTGGCCATGGGCAGCGTGCCGGCGGCGATCGTCACTCTCGTTGTGCTTTCTCAATTCGATTTGCACAGCGCCTCTGCGCAACACATCATTACTTTGGCGCTCGGAGCAGTCTTGATCGTTACCGCGGCTCTTCTCGTCTTGGGTAGAAATATTCGCGATCGCTATGCTGATCGGTTGCAAGCGCTCGATCCCCTCAAGGCCCGTTTGCTCACGGTTTCGTTGGGCTTGGTGACGGGTGTTCTCGTCACGGCGACGTCGGTTGGAGCCGGCGCCATTGGTGTGACCGTCCTGCTGTTGCTGCATCCGAAGACTCCGGTCGGCCGGATCGTAGGATCCGACATCGCTCATGCCGTCCCGCTCACGCTTCTTGCGGGTGCGGGGCACTGGTATTTGGGCTCGATCGATTGGGGGCTGTTGTCGACCTTATTGATCGGCTCCCTACCGGGTATCGTGGTCGGAAGCTATCTCGCCACCCGGGCTCGCGACCGCGTGGTGCGCGTCGTGCTCGCCAGCGTCCTCGTCATCGTTGGGGCTAGATTACTGAGCTAGTACACTCGCGACTTGGACGGTTCTAGGCGGAGTGCCGACACTCACGCGAGCAGTATATCGCCGACTCCGCGCGAGGTGAACGTCACGGTCGCGCCACGAGCGCCCGTGTCGAGCAGATTGGCGCATCGCTTTTGCGAACTCGCGCGCCTTATTGTCTGACCCAAATTTTTCTTCAGCGCGAAGCCCATGCGGCCGAAATAGTTCGGCGCATTGCGATGCACCCAGGCAGTCGAAAAATTGACATTGACTAGAATGATTTTCCATATAAATAGAGTCTAGCGCTCTAAAATAGAATAATTTTCTACCAGTGGGGATGTGCGCGGTGAAAGAATTCAGCTCGGCATCGATGGACATGGAGGCAATTCTTCCCGCGGCGGGCGGAATCGTTCGCGCGGCCCCGCGCTCGCGCGATCTCAGCGGCCAAGCGTCATCTTCCTTCCAAGCAGCGCATTTTTCCTGCGTGGTGCGCGGGTCGGAGTGATCACCATGGATCGCCTCGACGACCTCGAAGCGCAAAGCATCTTCATCTTTCGAGAGGCCTTTGCCCGCCTGAAGACCGTCGCGCTGCTCTGGTCGCTGGGCAAGGACTCCAACGTGATGATCTGGATCGCGCGCAAGGCCTTCTTCGGCCGCGTTCCGTTCCCGGCGCTGCACGTCGACACCGGCAAGAAGTTCGCCGAAATGTATGCGTTCCGCGATCGCTTTGCGGTTGAATGGGATCTCGACCTGAAGGTTGAACAGTGCCCGCCGATCGATGTGGTCGACCCGACGTTGCCTCCCGCCGCCCGTTCAGCCGCGCGCAAGACTGAAGGTCTGAAACTCGCGCTGGCAAAATACGGCTTCGATGGCCTCATCGCCGGCATTCGGCGTGACGAAGAACCGACCCGCGCGAAGGAGCGCGTTTTTTCACCACGCGGCCTCGAGGGCGGGTGGGATGTGCGCGATCAGCCGCCGGAGTTCTGGGACCAGTTCAACGCGTCGCCGCCGCCTGGCGCGCATCTGCGAGTTCACCCGATTCTGCATTGGACCGAGCTCGACATCTGGGCCTACACCCGTCGCGAGCGCATCCCGATCATCCCGCTCTATCTCGCGCGCGGTGGAAAGCGCTACCGGTCGCTCGGCGATGCCGACATCACCTTTCCGGTGCAGTCGCAGGCAGCAACCATCGATGACGTCATAGCGGAACTCGAAGCTACGAAGATTCCGGAGCGCTCCGGCCGCGCAATGGACCACGAAGCGGAAGACGCGTTCGAGCGACTTCGCGTCACCGGCTATCTGTAACCGCCACGGGGTGAAGCACGACCATGAATGTCCTCGTCTCTCCCAAGACCGCGTCAGCGCACATCGCCAATGCCCGCCCTTTGGTGCGCACAGTCATCGTAGGCCACGTCGATCACGGAAAATCAACGCTGATCGGGCGGCTGCTGCATGAGACCGGCAACATTCCCGACGGCAAGCTCGACTCGATCAAGGCGGTCAGCGGTCGGCGCGGCATGCCGTTCGAGTGGTCGTTCCTGCTCGACGCGTTGCAGACCGAGCGCGACCAGGGCATCACGCTCGATACCTGCCAGATCCGGTTCCGCACCCCGTCTCGCGACATCGTGCTGATCGACGCGCCCGGACATGCGGAGTTCCTCCGCAACATGATCACCGGTGCGTCGCAGGCGGACGCCGCTCTCCTGATCATCGACGCGGCGGAGGGGGTGCGCGACCAGACGCGGCGCCACGGCTATCTGCTGCATCTGCTCGGCATTCAGCAGGTAGCGGTCGTCATCAACAAAATGGACCGGGTCGGTTTTGACGAGCAGCGCTTCCACGAGATCAAAGCCGAGATTGTCAGCTACCTTGCAGGCTTTGGGCTGACCGCAACGGCGATCATCCCCATCTCGGCGCGCAACGGGGACGGCGTTGCGCAGCGTACGCCGTCGATCGCCTGGCACACGGGTCCGACCGTATTGGACGTTCTCGACCACTTTTCGCCCGCAAAGCCTTTGGCGGATCTGCCGCTGCGCATCCCCGTGCAGGCTGTCTACAAATTTGATGACCGGCGCATCATCGCCGGCCGTATCGAGACCGGCCGAGTCGCGGTCGGAGACGAGATCGCATTTTCGCCGCGGGGGACCACCGCACGCATACAATCGATCGAAGAATGGCCGGTGCCCGATGAATCGCGGATCCCGCGCCGCGCCCGCGCCGGTCAATCGGTCGGGTTGACGCTTGATCGTCAGATTTTCGTCGATCGGGGGGATGTCATTTCGGCGGCGCACATGCCGTCGAAGCCCGTCGACAGATTGCGGGCGCGCGTCTTCTGGCTGCACGACCAGCCGCTTGCAAAGGGCGCGAGCGTCAACGTGCGGGTCGCGATGTCAGAGTGCCGCGGCACCGTTGCCTTGATCGAAAATGTCGTCGATCCGGGCCGGCTCTCGGCGAGCGGAGCGGCGGCGATCGCGCAAAACCATGTCGGCGAAATAGAAATCGCTCTCGCGCATCCGATCGCGGCCGACCTGTACGCGGTCAATCCGCGTACCGGACGTCTTGTGCTCGAGCTCGCGGGTCGAATTGCCGGCGGCGGTCTTGTTCTCGCGGTCGACGCGCAAGCGCATCAGAGCGGACGCGCCACATCGAGCGTCGCCCGCAATCTGCGTTCCGACAAGGAAGCGCTGACCGCCCGGGCCTCTCGTCTGAGTGATCTGTTAAAGGAACTATCTCCCGCGCAACGATTGGCGCGCTTTCGCGACGGGGTCGGCGGGAAGATCACGTTCACCACCAGTTTCGGACTGGAGGATCAGGTCATCCACCACCTCCTGTCCGAACAGGCAATCGACGTTGATGTTGCAACGCTTGATACCGGCCGTCTGTTTCCCGAGACGTACGAGCTCTGGGCGGAGACCGAGCGGCGGTATGGGCGGCGGATCCGCGCGATCTATCCCAGGCATGACGCCCTCGAAACTCTGGTCGATAAATTCGGAATCAACGGCTTTTACGAGTCGCGCGAAGTGCGCTCCGCCTGCTGCCAGGTCCGCAAAGTGGAGCCGCTCAATCGCGCGCTCAACGGAGCGGCGGCCTGGATTGTCGGGCTGCGCGCGGACCAATCCGGACACCGGCAGGGCACGGGCCTTGTCACTGTCGATGACCGCAATCTCCTGAAATTGAGCCCGTTGTTCGATTGGACCCGGGACGCCGTTCACGCATTTGCGCTCGCGCATCACATTCCGATCAACCCGCTGCACGCCAAGAATTTCTTGTCGATCGGCTGCGCGCCGTGCACGCGCGCGGTTGCGCCGGGCGAGCCGGAACGCGCCGGGCGGTGGTGGTGGGAACAGGACGAGAAAAAAGAGTGCGGCCTGCATCTCGTCCGCCCCGATTCCGCCGCGCATCCCGATCCGAAGGCCGCGCCCCCGCGGGCTTGACCGCGCGTCGGCCGCCGCGCGTTTTTCTACGCCGTCTGTACGTTGTGCGCCGTCCTGCGGGCGGCGAGCACGTGTACGCCGGATGCGATGCCAGGCACGGGCAGGGAGATTTACACAGGTGACGTAGAACCGGAGCCTGAACCTTGGACCCTTCTTCGACTCTTGGTGCTGCTCGTGCGGAGGGTGAGACCGGTTTGACCGCCGCGGCTTGCACCGCCGGCTTCCCGCCGGCGCGCTGACTACCTAACCGCAATCCGAATCGATCAGTTCATCTGCCCAATCAGGATGAGCGCGTCGCTCACCGGATAGAGCCTTGCAAGTGCGAAGGTAAGCAAGAGCCCGATTGCCGCGACCGCGCACGTCGCGAAAAGGTCGGGGTTCGCAGATATGTCAAAAAAGCCGGACCGCGCTGTCCGCACCGTAGCGCGCTCACCGGAAATGCTGGTCTGAAGTCGCGTCGCCGCCGACATGAGTTATCTCCTTCGGTCAGGTTCAAGCGTCAATGAAACGCCGGCCGGAAAAGGGCTGCTTCGGCCGCTGCGGATTCTGCGGGTTAGTCTGCGAGCGCGGGCGGGGATTCGGTATGATGCGGGTCACACCCGGGAGGCGATTAGTGCGGCGCGCGTGCCTCGTCTGACCAGGGGCACTGCAGGTTGAAAGACCGTACGCCCGCACCATTAACGTCAGTCGATGGCTTGGTCGGCGCGGGCAATCAATTGCGCCGGAACCGTCAACCCAAGCGCCTTGGCGGTCTTGAGGTTGATGATCAGCGCGAGCTTGTTCGGCTGCCCAACGGGCAGATCGCCCGGGTTGGCGCCTTTCAGGATCGCATCGACGTAGTGCGCGGCTCTGCGAAACTGCTCGGCAAAATCGAAGCCGTAGAACATCAAGCCGCCATTTCGCACAAAATCGGGAGAGGAATAGATCGCGGGCAGGGTGTAGCGGGCAGCGAGCTCGACGAACAGGCCGCGGCGCATTTGGGTAAACGTGTCGCTCGGAACAATGACGCCGCCGTTGGGCCGGTGCGAAAAGTGCTCGATGGCCTGCTCGATCTCGGCCGCGTCCCTGACCGGCGCCGGTACGACGTCGACGCCGAGCGAAGGCGCGGCAGAATCGATGGCGTTGAGAAAGACTTTGGACTGCGGCGACGTCTCCGGATTGAATATCACCAGGACCCGCTCGATGCGCGGCGCAATTTCCTTGAGCAGATCCAGCCACTGGCCGGCCATTGCAGTCCTGAAAGCCGTAAACCCGGTGATATCTCCACCGGGGTGCTCCATGCTGGCGACGAAGCCTTGCGCTACCGGATCCGCAACCTCGACGAACACGATCGGCACGCCGCGCGCAATCTCGCGCAGCGCAATGAGGTTGGTCGTAGAAGACGAGAGAATGACATCGGGATGCAGGCCGACGAGATCTTTCGCATAGGTCCGCGCAAGGGCGGGATCGCCGGCGTTCCAACGGATATCGACCTGCAGGTTCTGGCGCGCATTCCAGCCGAGCTCACTGAGTTCCCCCACAAATAATCGGACATATCCTTGCGCGGCCGTATTCTCCGCAATTCCATTCATCAGCACGCCGACGCGCTTGGTCTCGGCCGCGCGCGCGCCGAGCGGCCAAAGCAGCCCGCTGCCGGCAAGCCGGATGAATTCGCGTCGTCGCATCACCTTAGACGGGCTTCGAGCCTCGCGCGCCGTTCGTTCACTCAGCCGCGATGGCAGTTGCTTCTTCGACCGGCTTCGGAGCCTGGCGGCGGCCGCGGCCAAGCCATGATTGCAGCCGATCGAGATAAAGATACACGACCGGCGTCGTGTAAAGTGTCAACACCTGACTAAGCGCCAGCCCGCCGACCATTGCGTAACCAAGCGGCTGACGCATCTCCGAGCCGGTTCCATTTCCGATCGCTAGCGGTATTCCAGCGAGCATCGCAGCGGCGGTCGTCATCAGGATCGGACGGAAGCGCAGCAGGCAGGCCTGGCGGATGGCATCCTTCGCGGTCATGTGCTGCTCGCGTTGCGCGGCGATCGCGAAATCGACCAGCATGATGCCGTTCTTCTTGACGATTCCGATCAGAAGAATGATGCCGATGATGCCGATCACCGACAGATCCATGTGCCCGACGTTCAACGCGAGCAGCGCGCCGACGCCCGCCGACGGCAGCGTCGAGAGAATCGTCAATGGATGGATAAAGCTCTCATACAGCATTCCGAGAATGATGTAGACCACGACCAGCGCGGCGGCGATCAACACCGGCTCGCTCGACAGCGAACTCTGAAACGCCTGCGCGTTACCCTGGAAGGTCGAGAGAATTCCCGAGGGCATTCCGATTTCGCGCGCGGCCTCTGAGATCGCATCAACCGCCTGGCCCAGCGCCACGTTGGGCTGCAGATTGAACGACAGCGTCACCGCCGGAAACTGGCCCTGATGCGCGATCGACAACGGACCGGTTTTTCCGCTGTCGACGTCAACCAGCGACGACAACGGAACGGCGCCACCGGTGAGCGGCGATTTGACGTAGATGCGGTCGAGCGTTGCGATGTCGCGCTGCTGGTCGGGCAAAATCTCGAGAATGACGAAATAGGTCTTAAGCTGCGTGAAATACTGGGTGATCTGCCGCTGACCGAACGCGTCGTTGAGCGTGTCGTCGATGAGCTGCGGCGATATCCCGAAGCGCGCCGCCTGATCGCGATTGATGGTGATCTTCAGTTGCGGCGCGTTGGCGAGGAGGTCGCTGGACACGTCGGCGAGCTCCGGCAACGTGCGCATCTTCTCCAGCATCTTCTGCGACCACTCGGTCAATTCGTCGATGTTGGAGTCCTGCAATGTGTATTGAAAGCTGGCGCGGGCAATGCGTCCGCCGACGGTAATGTCCTGCGACGGTTGCATGAACAAGGTCGCGCCCTCGATCTTGGCCAGCTGCGGCCGAAGGCGATCGATGATCTGCGACGCATTGAGCTCGCGTTGATCGCGCGGCTTGAGCACGATGAAGCCGCGGCCCGTGTTGGCGGTTTGCGCGCCTCCTGTGCTGCCGGTAAACAACGCGAACGCCGCGACATCCGAATCGCGCTGGATGACCTCGCCCATTTTGCGCAGCAGTCGCATCATTTCGTCAGGCGAGATGTCCTGTGCACCCTCCGCAAATGCGCTGATGACCCCGGTATCCTGGATCGGAAAGAAGCCCTTTGGGATCTGGATGGCCATCACGACGGTGAGGGCCATCGTCCCGAAGAATACCCCCAGCGTGATCGCCTGGTGGCGCAGGACGACGTCGAGCGTCCGCCGATAGAACGACACCAAGGCCTCGAAGCCGGCTTCGATCACGCGGTAGAGCCAACTGTGGCGCTCTGGCTCCGGGTGCATGAAACGCGAGCACATCATCGGCGCGAGCGTCAACGATACGAATGCCGACACCGCGATCGCCGCCGTCACGGTGAGCGCGAATTCGCGAAACAGCCGTCCGATGATGCCGCCCATGAGCAGCAGCGGAATGAACACGGCAATCAGCGAAAAAGAGATCGACAAGACGGTGAAGCCGATCTCGCGCGAGCCCTTGAGCGCCGCCTCCAGCGGTGGCGCGCCATTCTCGACGTGCCGGTAGATGTTCTCGACCACGACGATCGCGTCGTCGACCACGAATCCGACTGCGATCGTCAGCGCCATCAGCGATAGATTGTCGAGGCTGAAATTGAGCAGGTACATGGCGGCGGCCGAGCCGGCGAGCGCCAGCGGCACCGTGACGCTCGGAATTAGGGTCGCCCAGAAATTGCGCAGGAACAAAAGAATGACCAGCACGACAAGCCCGACGGTCAGCGCCAGCGTGAATTCCACGTCGGCCACGGAGGCGCGGATCGTCGTCGTGCGGTCGAGAATGGTTTCGACGGTAATGGCCGGCGGAATGCGAGCGGTCAGCTGCGGCAGCTGCGCCTTGATCTGGTCGACCGTGTCGATGACGTTCGCGCCCGGCTGCTTGAATACGGCGAGTATGATGCCGTCCTGGTTGTTCTGATAGGCCGCGACCGTCCGATCGACCTGCTCGGCGACGGCCTGCCCGACGTCACGCACGCGGATCGGCGCTCCGTTGCGGTAGGCGAGCACGACGTCGTTGAACGGCCCGGCCTCGATGATCTGATCGTTGGCAGCGATCGTGAAGCTGGTCTTGGGCGTGTTGATCGTGCCTTTGGCGGCGTTGCTGGTCGATGCGACCAGCGTCGAGCGGATGTCCTCGAGCGTGATGCCGCTGGAGGCCAGCTTGGCCGGATCAACCTGAACGCGGATCGACGGCGTGCGATCGCCGAAGATCGTGACCAAGGCGACGCCGGAGACCTGCGAAATCTGCTGGGCCAGGAACAAGTCGGCGTACTCGTCGACGGTGGTCAACGGAATGGTATCGGAGCGCAGTGCCAGCAGCAGGACCGGCGAGTCGGCCGGGTTCACTTTCTTGTAGCTCGGCGGGGTGGTCATCGATTGCGGCAAGGTTTTGCTCGCGACCGTGATGGCTGCCTGCACGTCCTGCCCGGCAGAATCGATGTTCCGGTTGAGCTCGAACTGGATGACGATCGTGGTGGCGCCGAGCGCACTGAGCGAGGTCAGCTGCGACACGCCGGGAATCTGCGCAAACTGCCGCTCGAGCGGGGCGGCGACCGATGTCGCCATCGTCTCGGCGCTCGCGCCTTGCCACGTCGCGGTGATCTGAATGGTCGGAAAATCGACCTGGGGGAGGGGGGCGACCGGCAGGAACGGGAACGCGGCGATGCCGACAAACGCCACCGCCGCCATCAACAACGTGGTGGCGATCGGGCGGCGGATGAACGGTTCCGAGATGTTCATGTCGCACCCTTGGAGGCGACCGCCTCGGGTTGCGTGAAGCTCACCGTCGCGTTGGGCTGCAGCTTGTAGTGACCGCCGGTGACGACGCGATCGCCGTCGTTCAGTCCGGCCTCGACGACCGTGACGTCGCCGGCGGTTGGGCCGGTCTGGATCGGAACCGCTTGCGCGGTGTTGTTGGGTCGCACGACCCAAGTGAACAGGCCGCTGGGCCCGCGCTGCACCGCGGCGTTGGGGACGATGAGGGCATTGCCGCGGGTCTCGAGCAGCAGCCGTGCGTTGACGAACTCGCCCGGCCACAGGCGCTCGTCGTCGTTGGCGAACAGCGCCTTGAGCCGGTATGTGGCGGTCGTCTGATCGATCACGTTGTCGACGGTCTGCAGGGTGCCGGTGCTCAGCAGGCGGCGGTTGTCGCGGTCGTAGGCCACGACCTGAACCTGACTGCGCGCCATCGCGGCGCGCACGTCGTCGAGGGTGTGAGCCGGCAGCGTGAACACGACATGCGTGGGCTGCGTCCGCACCAGGACCGCAATGGAATTGGCATCGGAAGCATGCACGATGTTGCCCGGATCGACCAGGCGCACGCCCATGCGTCCGTCGCTGGGCGCGACGATGTTGGTGTAGTCGAGCTGCGTCTGCGCTGTTTCGATGGCGGCTTCGTCAGCCGCAATCGCCGCCGCGGCGGTATCGACCTTGGCCTGTTGTTGATCAATGTTCTGTTGCGTGTCGAAGCCGGTCTTCACCAGCGATTTGAAGCGCGCGAGATCCTTCTGATAGCCCGCGAGCATCGCCTCGTCCTGGGCCTTCTTGGCCTTGGCCTGATCGAGCGCAGCCTTGAACAAGCGCGGATCGATCTTTGCAAGCACGTCGCCCTGCTTGACCCGCTGGCCTTCCGTGAACAGCACTTCCTGCAGCTTGCCGTCGACCTGCGAGTGGATGCCGACCGTGAACGAAGCCTGCACGGTTCCGAGCCCGGTGAGATAGATCGGCACGTCCTGGCGGGTCGCGATCGCAACGCTTACTGGCACCGCAGGACGAGCGGCGGGCCGCGCCGCATGCGCCGGATCGGGCCCTTGGCGTGACCAGAGAAACGCACCCCCGCCGGCGGCAATCGCCAGGCAGGAAAGGACGACGATCGTCGCGCGGCTGCGTTTGACCGGGGCCGGGTCGGCTGTTGCGTTCTCTTTGCTAGTGCTCATCCCTTGCAGTGCCCCTCATGCAAATCGTCGTGCAGCTCGCGTGCCTCTGGCCGGTGATCACAAGAATCGCGTCCAGGGGCCGTGCGAAGTTATTCCGCAAACCCGGCGCGCGCTTTGCAAGCACTCGTTGTTGCTGCGCCCGACCGCAGCGACGCCGCTGATCAACCACACGCCGATCATTACGAAGACGAGGATCCCCGCCAGCATACCCAGGCTGAAGACGGTGTCGCGACGTTCGGCTGCCTGGTAAGCAACGCGCGGTGCGGGAGGTCGAGCCGCGCTCCCGCGATAATGACTCTTGAGGTAGTGAACGCTCGCAGCCATTGGTTCACCCGCCAACAACGCCGGCATTCATTTGACCGGCACTCAAGTTCGCCCGCTCGCCGGCGCCCGGCGCGCGTGCTTTGCGTGTTCCGTATTGGGCATCTCGGGTCTTGGCGATGGCATCGCTCCTGAAACCATGGCGCGCCAAGCTGCACCTCGACCCTCGAACCCCCCATCTGCAGCCGCCGCACGCGATCGCCCTGATGTGCGTGCCGCCGGCACGCAAGACGAACGTCGACGGGACCCCGTAAAATACAAGTATTTCTTTGGACCTTACCGGAAGATTACGGAAACATTACCGCAATTTACTGCAACTAACACGGCGTTGCGCGAAGGCGGCAAGGTAGTGCCACGAGCCGGTTTGCGGCGCCTGCATGTCTGCCCGGAATTCCCGCGAATGGCGTAAAGCGCGCGCCACGCTGGTGGACCGAGGCGGAGGAGCGACATAAAATTGCAACCGCCCGCAATCAGAGCTAGGCGGCGGGGAACGACGATTCCCAAAAGGGATGGCTTAGCCAGAGGAGGAGCTTTTCGATGCGTGCTCTCAAGATAGCTGTTCTCGCCGCAGCCTTAGGCGCCGCGGCTGCGTTCACCGGCAGTGCGTCGAACGCGATGCCGGTGGGCGGCCTCGCCGCTGCGTCGAACGAACTTGCGAGCGATATGGTGCAGGACGTGCGTTGGCGCGGCAGGGCGCGCTGGTATCCGCGCTACTACGTGGTTCAGCCCTACTATTACAGCCCGTACTACGCCTACTACGGATGGCCGTACTATCGTCCCTATTGGGGTTTGGGTTGGGGATGGGGTCGCTGGTGGTGGTAGTATCGCGGCGATTGGCACGATGACATCGGGGACTACATGATGAGCTGAATTGGGCGCGCGGTGATGGTTGATGCGGGAGGCAACCAATCACCGCCGCCGCGGACCTGAGAGGTGCCGTTACCACTGATGGATGGGTTCCCGCGATGAGCGAAATAACCGTCAAACCCCGGACCAAAGTTCGGCTCAAAACCGAGCGGCCGCGACTCCACAAAGTCATTCTCATCAACGACGACTTCACGCCGCGCGAGTTCGTCGTCGCGGTCCTCAAAGCCGAATTCCGGATGAACGAAAGCACGGCGCAGCGGGTGATGCTCACGGCCCACATGCGCGGCGTCTGCGTGGTCGCAGTCTATGCGCGCGACATTGCGGAGACCAAGGCGACGCGTGCAACCGATGCCGGCCGCAGCAAGGGCTATCCGCTGCTGTTTACGACAGAGCCGGAGGAATAGGCGCCAACCCGCCAGGGATCATCTGGGCTAGCCGGATCAGTGGCGCGTCAGCCCGATCTGGATCGTGTCGCCGGGCGAGATCGGCATCGCATCCCCGCCGGACCAGGTCGGGGCGTTCGCAAACTCCTGCCGCGACATGTCGAGCGCCGCGATCTGGCTGCCGAATATGCCGACGGCCTCGATCGGCACGGCGACCGGCCGGCCCCACCACCCGAACCACGGGCTGTACGCGACGATAAGTTGAATTTTGCCGGCCGGCGTACGCACCACCTCCCGCACGTGGCCGAGCGTCGATTGACTGTCGTCATAGACCGGCAGGCCGATCAGATCGCCGACTTTGACGGGCTGCGGAAACCGCCGCGCCATACGCTGCTCGGGCGTTTCGTCGGCGTGCGCTGCGGCGCTTGCAACAAGCACGAATGCCAGCAGCGTGGAGTGCAGTCGATTGTTGGCCATGGTCGGCTTCTCGCGCCACGGACATCATCGGTCACTACACGAAACCGTCAAGCCGACGCGATCGAATTGCACGAGAAATTTATGGCCGGGGCGATTGCACGAGGGGAAGCGCACTCGTAGCCTCGGCATCGCAATTTCAGGCATTGGTAACGCAGCGTGTGAATCGGGAGGGCTGGAATGTCGCGAGCCCGCGATCAATCGGTGCGCCCGATAAAACGGCAGCTGCACCCGCTGCCGGTCAGGATCATGCATTGGATCAATGCGGTCGCCATGCTGATCATGATCAGCAGCGGCTGGAAGATCTACAACGATGACGTCATCTTCGGCTGGCTGCATTTTCCGGAAGCGCTGACGCTCGGCCATTGGGCGCAGCATGGCCTGCAGTGGCATTTTTTCGGAATGTGGATCTTGGTGCTGAACGGAATTGCCTACGTCACCTATGGACTGGTCACCGGGCGGTTCCGGCGCATGCTGTTTCCGATCACGCTGCGCGCGCTGGTCAAGGACATCACCGACGCACTGCGCTTCCGGTTGGCCCACGACGACCCGACCCATTACAACGCGGTGCAGCGGCTGTTGTACGTCGGAATTCTGCTGGTCGGCGTCCTGATTGTGATGTCCGGCCTCGTGCTCTGGAAGCCGGTGCAATTCTCGGAACTGGCGGCGTTGTTCTACAACTTCCAGACCGCGCGCCTGGTGCATTTCCTGTGCATGTCCGCGATTGTGCTGTTCCTGATCGTGCACGTCACGCTCGCGCTTATTGTCCCGCGTACGCTCGTCGCCATGGTGACCGGCGGTCCGGTGGTGGACGGGCAGCGCGGGCATCCGGCGCCGAACCCCGGCTGATCGAAGGGAGGCCGTCATGACGATCATCCGCACGCCGTCGCCATCGGTCTTTCGGCCCAAGCGGCGGATCGACTCTGGGATCTTGCGCGAGCACAAGGCGCTGATCGAGAAAATCGATCGTCGCAATGTGCTGCGCGGCGCGCTCAGCCTTGGCGCGTTGTCGCTGCTCACCGGCTGCGACGTCACCGAGACCGACCAGGTTCAGAGCGTGTTGCGGGCGGTTTCGGCGTGGAACGATCGCGTTCAGGAATTCATTTTCCGGCCGCACCATCTGGCGCCGACCTATTCGGAAGCCGACGTGGTCAAGCCGCCGCGGTTCAACGCGCACTACGACGTCGAGGACGTCAAGCCGGTCGACGGTACGAACTGGACGCTGGAGCTGAGCGGGCGCATCGCCGACAAGCGGCCATGGACGGCGGCGCAAATCTACGCGCTGCCCGAACAGGACATGATCATCAAGCACATCTGCGTCGAGGGCTGGGACTATATCGGTCAGTGGTCAGGCGTGAACCTGCGGCAGTTCCTCGAACGGGTGGGCGCCGACCTGACCGCCAAATACGTGGCGTTCCGCTGCGCCGACGATTACACGGAAAGCCTCGATATGCCAACCGCGCTGCACCCGCAGACGATGCTTGCGACCAAATATGCGAGGGAGCCGATCACTGACCCGTTCGGATTCCCGCTGCGGCTGCGCACCGCGACCAAGCTTGGGTTCAAGAATGCCAAGTGGGTGACGGCGATCGAAGTGACCAACGATTTCCAGGAGACCTTTTGGAGCAAGCAGGGCTTCAACTGGTTTGCCGGGATCTGACCAAGATTAGGGCGTCTACTCATAAAAACGCGCAGAAACATTGGAAGGTCCGCTTTCGAGTGCAAACCGGACATATTGTGCTCATTCCGAGCTTTTCCGCTTTTGACCCAAAGCAGACCTCAGCTTTTGCCGTCGGGCGAGGTCACACTCGCCTAGATCACGGCGAAGGCAGATGAGTCAGTCATTTGCGCTTTGTCAGATTTCGCAGGCCGCCCAAGCTTCCAGCCGCCACGCTGGCAAGGTCAGCAATTTTGATTCTTATTCTTGCTCAATAGGACGTTTCCGCCCACACCTGATTGCAAGCAGTTGAATCAATTAACGTTCCATTAGTTCGACCTCGCGACTACCGCCCGCGAGGGCGCTTTGAGGCCCCTGCTGGCGCGGCAACGGGACCGCAGGTTGACGTGTGCGATTGGGCCTTGACGCTCGCCACCGGTAAATGCCCCGATGGGGGCTTATCGATCTGGGAGGATCTCGACAATGCTTCGTCTTGCCAGCACAGCGTTCGTGGGTGCCGCAATCCTAGGCGGCGCTGCACCCGCGCTGACGCCGCAGCCTGCCGCTGCGCAGACCACCACCCTCACGATGTCAAGCTGGGTGTCGCCGAGCCATCTGCTGACCAAGGACGTGCTTGCGGTCTGGGGGCAGCAGGTGGAGAAGGCCACCAACGGCCGGGTCAAGCTGCAGATGCTGCCCAAGCATCCGTCCGCCCCGCCCGGTACGTTCGACGCCGTCCGTGATGACCTCGTCGACGTCTCCTATGTCACGGCGAGCTATACCCCTGCGCGCCACGTGCTCCCGTTGCTGGCCGAGTTGCCGGGCGGCGGCGCTACGTCCGTGATCAATTCGGTGGCCTATTCGCGCATCCATTGGAAATATCTGCAGCAGGCCGGCGAGTACAAAGGGGTCAAGTTGCTCGCCGTCTTCACGCACGGACCGGGTCAGATGTTCAACACCAAACGGCCAATCAACAAGGTCGAGGATCTGTCCGGCATGAAGATCCGCACCGGCGGCGGCATCGCCGAGGAGATGGCGCGCGCTCTCGGGGCCTCGGCGTTCGTCAAGCCGGCGCCTGAGTCCTATGAGCTGCTCAGCTCCGGTGTCGCCGACGGCACCTTCTTCCCGCTCGAGTCGATCATCTCCTTCAAGCTCGGCTCGGTGGTCAAGTACGCCACCCTGTTCCCCGGCGGGTTCTACAGCTCGTCGTTCGGTTTCTTCATGAACCAGGACAAGTGGGACAAGCTGTCGAAGCAGGATCAGGACGCCATCACGTCGGTGTCGGGCGAGTCGTTGGCGCTGCTCGCGGGCAAGGCCTGGGACGCTACCGATGCCGCCGCGCTCGATGAGATGAAACGGGCCAACATCCAAATCGACAAGGCGTCGCCCGAACTGGTGCAGGGCGTGCAGGAACGCGCCAAGGCGATCAACGACAAGTGGGTGAAGGACGCCACCGCCAAGGGCGTCGACGGCGCCAAGGTGCTGGCGGAGTTCCGTGAAGAGGTGAAGCGGCTAGAGGCTGGGAAGTAACGACCCGGTTCGATGACGTCATCATCGCATTCTTCCGAGGCGGCCGTCTGGCTCGATCGTACGCTGGGGGCGGCCGCCGCCATCCTGTTGTTCTGCCTCATGCTGCTGACGACAGCCGACGTCGTTGGCCGCTACATCTTCAATTGGCCGATCCGCGGCGCGTTCGAGACCACCGAGCTTTTGCTGCTGGCGCTGATCTTCGCCGGGCTGCCGCTCGCCTCGCGGGCCGACGAGCATGTCACGCTCGATTTCATCGACATGACGCTCAGCGACAGGGGGCAATTGCTCCTGCGCCGTTTCGTTGATCTCGTCTGCGGCCTCTTGTTTTTGGGACTCGCCTACCGGGTCTTTATCAAGGCCGGCAAGATCGCAGGGTACGGCGACACGACGGAGGTATTGCGCGTGCCGGTCGGGCCGTTCGTCTACTTCATGGCGATCATGATCGCGATCACCGGACTTGTGCATCTGGGCAAGGTGATCTTCCCGGCGCCGCCGCGGGGCAGCGTCCCGTTCGACCCGAACAAACCGACCACCACATGACGGAAGCACTGGTCGGCCTCGCGCTCATGATGGCACTCGCCCTGCTGCGCGTGCCGATTGCGGTCTCTATGGGCGTTGTCGGCTTCCTAGGCGTCGCCTATTTGCGCGACTGGAACTTCGCCCCCGCGTTCGCGATGGTCGAAACCAAGATCTACGAGACCGGGCGCAACTATACGCTCTCGGTGGTGCCCCTTTTCATCCTCATGGGCAACTTTGTCACGCGCGCCGGCATGTCGCAGGAGCTGTTCCGCGCGGCCAACACCTGCATCGGTCATCTGCGCGGCGGGCTCGCCATGGCGACGGTGTGTGCCTGCGCCGGCTTCGGCGCCATTTGCGGCTCCTCGATCGCGACCGCCGCCACCATGGCCAAGGTCGCCTATCCGGCGATGAACCAGCTGGGCTACTCGGACCGCCTGTCGACCGGCGCGATCGCCGGCGGCGGTACGCTCGGCATTCTCATTCCGCCCTCCACCATCATGGTGATCTACGGCGTACTGACCGAGACCAACATCGGCAAGTTGTTCGCCGCCGGCGTGCTGCCGGGCATTCTGGCGACGTTCCTGCTGTGCCTCGCCGTACAGTGGATCGTATGGACCGATCCCACCTCGGGGCCGCGCGGCAAGCGCGCCAGTTGGCGAGAGCGGTTGCTGGCGCTGAAGGGCGTATGGGCTGTGGGGCTGCTTTTTATCGTCGTGATGGGCGGCATCTATGGCGGCGTGTTCACGGCCACGGAAGGTGCGGGCATCGGCGCGTTTGGCGGATTTTGCTTTGCGCTGGCGCGCCGCGCGCTCACCTGGCGCACTCTGCTGGACGCCCTCGTCGAATCCGCGCGCACCACGGCCATGCTGTTCGCCATCCTGACCGGCGCGCTGATGTTCGCCGAGTTCGTGAACTACACCTCGATGCCGGACGACCTCAAGAACTTCGTCACCGGAATGAACCTGTCGCCCGTCATGGTCGTGGCGGCCATCTGCGCGATCTACGTGGTGCTCGGCACGGCGATGGAGGAGCTGTCGATGATCCTGCTGACGGTGCCGGTGTTCTTTCCGCTCATCGTGCATCTCGGCCTCGACCCGATCTGGTTCGGCATCCTGATCGTGGTGGTGGTGGAGATCGGGCTGATCAGCCCGCCGGTCGGGATGAACCTGTTCGTGATCAACGCGCTGCTGCCGCAGGTGCCGACCCGCACGGTGTTTCACGGCGTGCTGCCGTTCATGGTCGCGGACGTCGTGCGGCTCTTCATTCTCGTGGCTTTTCCGATCATCTCGCTATGGTTACCCAGCCTGATGCGGTGAGTTCGCGAGAACATGCGGGCAATTCAATCTGCCCGATCGTCGTTTCTGACCTAGCGAGGTGACATTCTGGCCGAAGAGGATCGGCGTCGCCGGCCAATGTCCGTTATTGGCACTTCTCGGACCGTTCGCGACGTCCGCTATTTGGTCGCTATCGGGAGCAAAGCGGACATTGAGCAAGCCGTAAAACAACAAGCTCGATTTATGAGTATACGCCCTAGTTCGCTCGGTAGATCTTCCAGCGATCCGGCTTGAATTCGACGAGCCGGAACGACGCGTTCGCGGCGAACGGATCGTTGGTCCAGGCGCCGTCAGCCGGCGTGATGACCATAACGCGGCAAGCATACTGATCGGCGAGCGCGCTCGCGTCTGCAGGCGACCCCTGGCCGCTGAACACCCGGATGAACTGCGCATTGATCACTTCGCGGCGCGCGTCCGGCAACGCCACGTAGGCGAGCGCGAGTTCGCGGCCGGCAAAGCACGAGCGCCGGTTCGCTAGCAGCGCCCATGAAATGTTGACCGGCCACGGCGTCGCGTCGGCCAGGTAGAGCGGATTGTTGGCGACCCGTTCATCGGCGGACGCGTGGGCGCGCACCGCTGCCCATAACGCGGGCGCCTGCGCGAGCGCCGCGGCCGACCCCGACGCATGACCCGTGGCGTTGCGGATTGCGAGGTCGAAGGCACCGGGAACTCCGAGGATCAGCGCGGCGACTGCAGCAAATGCGGCGCCGTAGGCGCGCCGCGATATCCAGCGGGCGAGCCCGGCCGCGGCCGCTATGATCAACACCAACACGCCCGGAAGTACCGCGCGCCAGGCGAGGTCGTTGTGATCCCCGAGCCGGCTGGTCAGCAGCCAGGTCACGACAAGGCTTGCCGCTGCCAGCGCCGCCAGCGCCGCAATGACGCGCTTTTGCCCACTCTCCGGCCCGGACTTGAGCAGCGTGGCCAGCGCGATCGCCCCGGTGATCAGGATCGCCGGAAATTCGATGACCAAGAACACGAGCCAGAATGCCGGCAGGTCGAGAACGCGCCGCACGTGCGCGGGGAACCAGGGTCCGAGCACCTCGTAAGGATCGATCCCGATCGGGAAGCCGCCGCCGCGCTGCGCGGTCGCGGCGGCTTGATCGCGCAGCAACGGCGCCGCCAGCACGAGGGCGAGAGCCGCCGCGGCGACGCAGGCGATCAAAAACGGCGCGCGCCGCTTTGGCTCAAGGCGCGCGAGCAGCACCAGCGCAGCCGCCGGCGCAGCCACGGCGAATGTGACCCCGCCGATCCAGGTCGAGGCCTCGAACCCGGCGACGACGAGCAGCGCGAGCGCCGCGAACGCGAAAAGTGTGAACCCACAGCTCAGCCGAACCATCAGCACAATCGCCAGCACCACACAGGCCGCCGCCATGAGATGCTGGGGAACCCAGCTCGCTTGGAAGAGCCAACCGCCGAGGCCAGTCGCAGGCCAGAGCAGGCCGTCGATACGCTCGGTTCCGATCAGCAGCCAGAGCGGAAATCGCAGCGACGCGGCGAGCGCTAGCAATCCGACCCAGAACGCTCCCGATGCGCGCCGGCTGAGCCAAGCTGCCAAGCCCATCATCAAGGTCAGCGAGGCGAACGCCGTGAACCAGGTCATGGCAGCGTCCGCGTCCCATCCGCTGATTGGGAGCACGTGCGCAAATTGGGCGGCGGCAAAGTACCAGAGATAATAGTAGGCCAGCCGATCGCCGGCCGCGCCGAAGAACGGATTGCCGGGCGGCAGTCCCTGCCGGGCCATGTCGTCGATAATCGCCGTCTTGGCGTGATCGAACATCGGCCCGGCGAGCGCGATCCCGTCGCTGGTTTCCTTCGGCAGCACCGCAAGCATCGGGATGATCGCGAGCAGCGCGGCCATCCCATAGGCCCACGCGGGCATCTCGCCGCCACGTCGGCGGGCGATGTCCTTACGTCGCGCCCAGATTGCGTAAATTGCGATCGCGAGTGCGAGTAACGCGAAGACGATCACGAGCAGCGGGGAGAAGCCCGTGCGGAGAAACAGCGGCAATGCGATCGCATTCTGCACCGCCCAGCCGAGCACCGGCGCCGACGACAGGGCCAGCGTGCGCGGCAGCAGCCGTTGCGCCAGCGCAAATCCCACACAAGTCCACAGCAGCAGCGCGAGCGCGGCGCTGATGCTCACGTTGAGGAGGGACACCATGCGGCGAAGAGGATAGCCGAACTCACGGCGCGGCAGCGGCCGCGCGGGCCTTGTGCCTCATTTTCGCGATCGATTGGACGAGCTCGGCTGAGCTGCGCGCGCCGCTGCCCTCGCCCTTTTCGAAGTCGCCCTCCACGCAACCGAGCTGGTTCGAGACGTGGGCGAAGCAGATCACCGGGCACGCTCGCGCGGTGGCGAATGCGTAGAGCGCAGCGCTTTCCATCTCGACCGCCAGCAGTCCCTGCGCCTTGCGCTTCGCGATCATCTGCTCGGTCTCCCGGTAGGGCGCATCGGTGGTCCAGGCGGCGCCGACATGCACCTTGGCTGCAACGATCGCGGCGGCCTCGCGCGCTAGCGCGATCAGCGCCGGGTCGGCGCTCGCGTAGTCGGAGGGCGGCAGATAATGATGGCTCGTGCCTTCGTCGCGCAGCGCCCGGTCGATCAGCACGTAGTAGGGCGGGGAGCCTACGTCGACGATCTGGCCGGCCGAGGTGATGCTGATCAGCAACTCGCAGCCGCAGGCAAACAGCTGCTCGGCAACCAGCACCGCAAACGGCCCGCCGACCACAAAGCCGATGATACCGAAACGATTGTCTGCGCTACCCCATTCCCACATCTGCGTGTGATAGCAGGCCCAATGCGGCGATTGTGTAGCTCCGAACTGTCGCCGCGCGTAGGCGACCAGATCGCCGTCCGGATCGAGCACACACACCGGAGGAACCACGCTCTCGGGCAGAGCCTTCTGCCGCCTCGCCTCGCGCAGCAGGCTCTGCGGAAGAAAGACCGAAGGCGCGGCGTAGTCGTCGCGGTTGAAGAGGGGCATGTCAGCGGCATCCGGCAGGCGGTGGGACGTCTCGCCCTTGAATTCTCCGGCACTGGTCATGCGTCACGCTCGCGCATGCGCGCCTCCGGGCTGGTGCCGCGCTCTTTGGCAATGCGAGCAATCGTCGCGACGATACGGATCCCGGCGCGCAGCGTGCCCGACAGGTTGCCCGCAACCTTCGACGCCCCCCCGATGCGGCGGCGGCATGGAACCGGAATTTCCAGGGTCCGCAGCCGAGCGCGCGCAGCCCGCATCTGCATTTCGACATTCCAGCCGTAGGTCATTTCGCACATGCCGAGGTCCATCAGCCGGTCGCGACGGATCGCCCGGAACGCGCACATGTCTGTGTAGTGGGCGCCATAGAGGCCGCGCATCGCAAGCCCGGCCAGCCGCCCGGCCGCGATCTGGTGCCACGCGATGCTGCCCGGCTCGCGTTCCCCGCGCACGCGCGAGCCGACGACGAAGTCGTAGCCGCCGGCGCGGATCGGTTCGACCAGCGCTGCGATGCGCGCGGGATCGTCGGCGCCGTCGCCATCCATGAACACGATGATATCGGCCTCTGCGGCGGCGTCGACGCCGGCCAGGCACGCGCGCCCGTAACCCCGCCCGACCCGGATCACGTCGGCGCCTGCACCGGCCGCCTGCGCGGCGGTGCCATCGCTGCTGTGGCTGTCGGCCACGATGACGCGCTCGACGAGGTCGCGCGGGATGGCGCGTACCACGGTGCCGATTGCGTCCTCTTCATTCAAGGTCGGGATCACGACCGCAATGCGGGCAGCGCTCGCCCCGTGCGGCGTGCTCCCGTCGTGGGCGTGCCTCGCGCGCATGCGTGTCACAGGCTCCAGCGCAACCCGCAGCTGGCGCAGGCTGCGGGCGGGTGGTCGGACAACAGGCCTTCGCGAAACGCGCGATAGTTCGCGCCATTCCAGATCTCCTGCAGGGTCTGCTGGGTAGCGTCGCCCAACGTATAATTCTCGTAACCGCGCTGGGAGAACGGCGCGATGCAGCACGGCAGCGCCCGGCCGTTGGCGGTGAAATACATGACCGTCCAGGGGCGACGGCACATCGACCATGGTGACGAACTGTTCTGTCGTTTGAGGCTGAGCCCCGGCTCCGATACCGCGCCGGATGCGTTGAACGTCATTCCGAAGCTGCGCGCGAGCGCGGTGGCCTCATCCAGCTGCGCGGCGTCCTCGCGGGTCATTTGCTCATAAAGCGCCTGATCGGGCCGGGCGTGGCCGATGGCGTCGCGCTCGAAGAAGACCAGGCGCTGCAAATACACTTCCTTCACGCCGATTTGTGCCGCGACCCGCACGAATGCCGGTAGTTCGCCGATCGTTTCCTTCAGACCGGTCAGCCAGGCCGACACCCGTGGACGATCCTTGCCCTCGCGCTCCTGCAGCTCGCGAAACGCCCGCACGTTTCTCAGAATGCGGTTGAAGTAGTTCTTGCCGCGCACCGCCAGGAAGGAGCGCGCGGTGGCGGCATCGAGCGACACCCGCAGCTCGTCAAGCTCGGCGTCGATCAGGGCACGGCCGTTCTTTTCGTTGAGCACGGTGCCGTTGGTGTTGAACAGGACATAGGTCCCGCGATCCTTGAGATAGCGCACCATCTTCGGCAACGCCTTCACCAGCATCGGTTCGCCGACCCCGTGCAGCACCGCGCGTTCGATGTTGGGCAGCTGATCGACAATCTTCCGAAACAGGTCCCAGCTCATGTCGGCGGGCGGCTCGAGCTCCTCGTAGGTGCGCGGGCAGGTCGTGCACAGAAGATTGCAGCGATTGGTGGTCTCCAGGTAGACGCAGATCGGAGCGTGCTCGGCGGTCGCCGCGCGGACGCCGGCCCTTTCGAAATAGCGCTGCGGCGCGCCGGCGGCTGCTTGCGTCATTCGGCGGCCCTCCGCATCGCCGCGTCATCCGTCATGTCGATCCGGCTGCGCAGGTCGGCCGCAGCGAGGAGGACGCGGAGCAGCCGTGCCGAGTGGGCGGCCGGGTAGCGCCGCAATCCGGCGGGAGCGAGCCGCGCATCGTCGAGCTCGGCGCACAGCATGCGCAGCGAGGCCGCATCATCGACGTCGTACCACTCCGGCAGAACATCGACCCCAAGGCCGATCTCGGCCGCGCGCGCAAGCGTCTGGGTCGCGACCTGATCCGTGCTCCAGGCGACGTCCTCGAACAGGCGGCGGTGCGGCGCCTTGAGGCCGAGCAGATAGTAGCCGCCGTCGCGCGACGGGCCGAGGATCGCGCGATCGCCCGGACGCGCCAGCCGTTGCGCGGTGTCGACCAGGAGCGACGTTGGTAACGTAGGGCTATCCGAGTTGAGGACGACGGCTGCCGTGTGACCACGCTCGAACAACGCCGCGATCGCGGCGAACAGACAGTCGCCGAAGTTCGGGTACCAGGCGTCGATCAGGCCGATCGACGGCGCAACGGTCGCAGTGAAGAAGGCCGCCGACTCGGGCGGCCCGAATGCCACATAGCCGTGGATCGGCGCTTCGCGCGCGGCGGCCGCGATGTTGTCGGTAACGTCGCGCAGGAATGCGGTGTTGAAGTCGCAGGCTTCCGTGAACGTGAGAGGAGGAACCAGACGGGTTTTCGAGCGTCCCGGAATCGACGCCTTGGCCATGACGGCGATCCCGCATGTTCCGGCCGGCGCGTGATCGGCTTTGCCCGTCGTGCTCATCGCCGCTGCCCCGCTCGCCCTGCTTGGCATCACATTGGGTACGGGAATCAACGCACAAAGACTATCGTGCGATCGGTGACATCGCGTTCAAATTTCCTGCGCCAAATACCACCGCCCGATAACGGCGCCGTGATCGAGATACCGCTGTCAGTCAGCGAGCCGGGCCGACTTAGTTCCAAAGCCGCTTGCTGGCGATGTCGGCGCCTTGGCGCATCGCCTTGAACTTTTCCCACACCACCGTGTGATGCACCTCGGTCTTGTAGAGCGCCTGCGAGGAAAACCCGCAGTCGGCGCCCGCCATCACGTTCTCGCGCCCGACCAGCTTGGCGTAACGCAGCAGCCGCTCGGCGATCAGTTCCGGATGCTCGACGATATTGCTGGCATGGGTGATGACGCCGGGACACAGCACTGCGCCGTCCGGCACTTTAACGCGCTCGAACAGATGATACTCGTGCTCGTGGCGCGGGTTGGCCGCCTCGAAGCTGTAGGAGCCGGCATTGATCTTGAAGACGTAGGGAATGACATCCGCCAGAGCCGCTTCGTAGATGCGCGGGCCTTCGTTGACCCCGTAGCAGGTGTGGAAGCGGACCTTCTCGGCGGGGATTCCCTTCAGCGCAGCGTTGGTGGCCTCGACGTAGATTTCGGCGCGCCGCTTCATCTGGGCCGGCGTGAGCCCGGGGTCGACAAAAATGTCCGAGAGAAACGGATCGTCGACCTGCACCAGGATGCCGGCGTCGACAATCGCCTTGTATTCCTTGGCGAGCTCGGCCGCGAGCGCGTGGAAATAGTCTTCCTCGGATTTGTAGTACTCATTGATCCCGACCCCGGCCGGTGCGGTCGCCGGCAGGAACACATGGGTGTCGGGCACGCCCGCGGCCTTGGCGGCGGCCTTGACGTTGGCGATATCCTTTTGCACCTCCTGCTCGCCTTTGTATTTGATCGGGCCCGTGCAGACCACCGGGGTGATCGCGACGATCGTGCCGCCCATCATCGCTTCCTTGAAATACTGCGCGTAGTAGTCCGGAAACGCCGCGACTTCCTTCTGGAACAGCAGCAGCTTCTGGCCGGGCCGCGGTTCAAAACCGGTGAGCCGTTCCTGGATGTAGGTGAAGAACCCGGGCTTGGACACTTCGCCGTCGGTCACGATGTCGATGCCGCAGTCGACCTGCTTGCGCACGTTGTCGCGCACGCCCTCCGCGATGGCCTTGTCGAGCGCGGCCTGGTCGTAGGTCTGGCCGTTGAGCTTGGCCTTGAGCAGGTCGAGGACGTTGTGTGGTCGCGGCAGGCTCCCGATGTGTGTGGTCTGAATGCGATCGGTGTTCTGCTGAAGCGACATGGCGTCCTCCTGGGTTCATCGGGCGCGGCGCGGCACTAGCCGGCCCGCGCCAATCACGCAGCGATCTTGCCGCCGAGCTCGTCCTCGATATGTGTGCGAATGATATCGTCGAACGTCGCTTCCGCCCGAAAGCCGAGCGCGGTGGCGCGGCTCGCATCGAAGCACTGCGGCCAGCCCTCGACAATGCGCATGATCATCGGGTCAGGCTCGCGCCGAATGCGCGCCGCGACCTTGTCGCCGGCGATGCGCTGCAGCGCTGCGATCTGCTCGCCGACCGTGCAGGAAACGCCCGGCATTGTCAGGCTAATGCGGCTCCCGAGCTGTTCGGGCTTGAGCGATGCAGCGTGCAGCAGAAACCCGATCGCGGCGCGCGGGCTTGCATGCCAGTGCCGCACGCTCTCGTCGACCGGCAGAACGGCGTCCTGGCCCGCGAGCGGCTCGCGGATGATGGACGAAAAGAACCCGGAGGCGGCGCGGTTGGGCTTGCCCGGACGCACGTTGATGGTGGGCAGCCGTATCGCGACGCCGTCGAGGAAGCCGCGGCGCGCGTAATCGGCCAGCAGCAGTTCCACAATCGCCTTCTGGGTTCCGTACGAGGTCAGCGGGGCGAGCGCGAAATCGTCCGGGATCGCCGGCGGGAACGGCGCGCCAAACACTGCGATCGAGGATGCGAACACAAGCTTCGGGTGATAATCTCCCGCGGCGCGGATGGCCTCGAGCAGCAAGCGCGTCGCGTCGAGATTGACGCGATAGCCCTTGTCGAAATCGAGCTCGGCCTCGCCCGAGACGATCGCCGCCAGGTGAAAGATGACATCGGGCCGCTCGGCCACGAGTTTGCTGGTCTCACCGGGAGCGGCGAGGTCGCACGCAGCAGTCGCAACATTGGCGGCGAAGCCGGCTGGCGGCTCGGGCGCAACCACATCGACAAGCTTGATGCGATCAATCGGCGTGCCGTTGATGGCTTGATCCGCGAGCAGCCGCGCCGTCAGCTTGCGGCCGATCATGCCGGCCGCGCCGGTCACCAGAATGTTCATCGGGCCTCGATGCGGCGGCGGCGTCGCGTCGCCGTGTTACTTGCCGAGTTCGAGCGCCCAATACTCGACCCCGGAGTTCGACTTGGCGGAAGCGAGCCCGTAGGTCTTCACGTCGTTCAATAGCATATTGGACCGATGGCCCGGCGAATTGATCCAGTGCTGGATCGTGCACGACGTCGTGCTGCAGCCGTAGAGCACATTCTCGGCGCGTGCGCCGGCGGGTCCACGCTTCTCGAAGAACCCGGCGTGATCCATGTGGTTGCGGCGGGCCATGTCTTCGGCGTGCTCTTTGGCAAGCTTGACCATCGCCGGATCGGCGCGCAGCTCGGACAGCCCGTTGCCGGTGCGGAATTCGTTGAGCGAGGCCGCCTTCTGGGCCGCAGCCGCGGGCCCCGTGCAGGCTGACAGCGTCAACAGCAGTGCAAGGCACTCAAACATGCAAGGAGGTCCCCCATCACGCCCCGACCGGCATGCGGATCCACGGCCGAAAGGCGGCGCGGCTTAATTGTCTGATCGGATCCCCACCGGCCGCGAAAATAGCCTGCAGACTGGGGCGTCATAAAGGCAATCGGCCCGGTCTGACGGTACCGGGGGACGAGGGGCGCGGAGCCCGGCCGACGCCGGTGTTGGGATCTCGGGCCGCGGGCGTTAACATGTGTGGCATTTCGGGGCCGACGTGGTTGAAATCGGCGGTCGGCACGGTGTCGGTAAGCAGGAGCATGCAGATGCGGCGTCTCGTTCCAGTTGTGGGTTTGGTTTTTGTCCTCGGGATCGCCGGCGCCCACGCCGGGCCATGCACCACCGAGATCACCCAGATCGAGCAGGCAGTGAACCAGCCGAACTCGCAATACGGCCCGACCGCACGCCAAACGGTGGGAGCCCAGGACAGCCAACAGCCGACGCCGTCCTCGATTGCGGCCGCCGAAAAACGAGCGGACACCCACTATCTCGACGTGTTGAACAAGGCCAAGGCCCTCGACGCCGCCAACAACCCCGACTGCCAAAACGTGGTCAAGGAGCTCAAGCTGCTGGTCGGGATGCAATAACGCACGTCGGCGTCAATCCACGATCCGCATCACCGCTTCGATCTCGACCGACATGCCGTTCGGCAGCGACGCCATGCCGACGGCCGAGCGCGCGTGGCGGCCGCGCTCGCCCAGCACTTCGACCAGCAGGTCCGAGCACCCGTTGATCACCTTCGGCGGGTCGCCGAAGTCCGGCGTCGCGTTGACCATGCCCAGAAGCTTGAGAGTCTCGACCCGCGCCAGGTTGCCGGCAGCCGCCTTCGCGGCGGCGAGCAGCCCGAGGCCGACGAGCTTGGCGTGCTCGTAGGCTTCCTGCCACGTGAAGTCGCGGCCGACTTTGCCGATGTAATAGGAGCCGTCGGGCTTCGCCGGTCCCTGGCCCGAGACATAGATCGTTTTGCCGTCGAGCTTGAACGGGACGAAGTTCGCGATCGGGGCTCGCAATGGCGGCAGTGTGAGGCCGAGGGCTTTGAGTTTTTCTTCGGGCGTCATGGGCGCTCCTGTTGGCTACTCGATCGGCGCCACGATCGTCGGATGTTTGAACTGATTGGCGTCGAGCTTCTTGCTGATCATACCGGTGTCCGCTTAGACGTCGAGCATGGCCTGGATGCCGGCGAAATCGGGCGCCGCACCGGGCTCACGCGCGAAGTCGTTCGACTTGAGCAGGTAGGCGTCCAGCACCGGCACCGGCACCCCCGACGCGGTGTTTGGCCGTCTTTTCACCCTGCTCGGCGATCGCACGTTCCTGACAAACGCGGGGATCACCTTGTTCCGGCTGTTCGCGGGGTTCGGCATTGCATTGGTGGTGGGCGTCGGCCTCGGCATCCTGGCGGCCGGAAGCCGTACGGTCGCCAGCTTGCTGCAACCGCTGATCCGGGTGCTAGCGCCGGTGCCGAAAATCGCGCTCTACCCCGCGTTCGTACTGACGCTCGGATTCGATCATTCATCCAAGATTGCGCTGGTGGTCGCCGACGCCCTGTTTCCGATCCTGCTCGCCACCTACCAAGGCGCTGCCGCGGTCGAGCCCAAGCTCGTCTGGTCGGCGCGCGCCGCCGGCGCCTCCCAGATCCGCTGCCTGTTCACCGTGGTGCTGACCGCGGCGCTGCCGTCCATTCTCACGGGCGCGCGCATCGGCCTGATCATTTCCTGCATTGTGGTGTTTCTGGCCGAGATGATCACCTCGACCGACGGGCTGGGTCAGTTGCTGGTGCGGGCGGCGCGCAACTTTCAAACCGTCGACATGTTCGAGCCGATCATCGCGATCTCATTGCTTGGCCTCCTCCTCAACGCCGCCTTCAATGCGGTGAGCGCGCGACTGCTGGTAGGCTTCCCCGAGCAGCGCTGAAACGTGCAGACGAGCATTCACAGCGCGCCCGTCAAATGCATAATGGCGCGCCATTACCGGCATGGCCGGAACAGGCGGGGGCGACGTCAGCCGTCATGAAGAGGCACCGCTCATGAAGCGCATGGGGATCGTGGCGGTTACGCTTGCGGCGCTTGCGTTCGCACACCAGGCAACGCTGTGTCCGGCCGCCGCGCAATCTGGGACTGAGCCTTCCACGGCGCCACCGGCCGCGTCGGATGCCCCGGCGGCCCAGCCGCCGCCTTCCACAACACCGCCGGCGCCGCCACCGTCGTCAACGTTGCCCGCGTCACCGCCCCCGCCGGTACCGCGGCCGCCGGCGTCCTCGGCAGCGCCATCTACATCCGGCTTCGCATTCGGCCGCCGGCCGTCGCGCGAGGAAGTCAGCGCGGCGCGCGAGGCCTGCCGACAGCAAGCAAACAGCCAGAATCTCAGTGGCAACGAGCGCGCCAAGTTCCTGCGCGGCTGCTTCGCCGCCAAAATGCCGGCGGTGGTGAGGCGGGCTGCGTGTCGGAAGGAGGGCAAAGCCAAAGGCCACGTACAGGCTGGGCTACGCGCCTACATCCGGCAGTGTATGGCGCGCCAACGAGGGACCTAGCGTTCGCGCGCGCTACTCAACGCATGCAAAGCCAAGGTGCGATCATGTTGCGCACCGAAATGCGGCGTTGCCGCATGTCTTCTTGTTGCCACAAACATTACAGTCCGGTAATGTTGAGCAATGTCGCCTACAAAGACGACAATCAGAGAGGAATACGCAATGAAGAACAAGCTGTTAACGGCAGTCATCGCGGCCGCGTTCGTGACCGTGAGCGGGGCGTCCTGGGCTCAGGTCGGGGTCGGAGCCAATTCCGTACCCAAATACAGCAACGTGGAAGGCTCGAAGAACAAGAAGGTCACCGATCACGGCGTGGGCGCAAATTCGGCTCCAAAGTATGGTTCGATGGCGGCCTCGAAGAACAGGAAGGTCTCCAAACACGGGGTCGGCGCCAACGTTGAACCGGTCTATCCGAAGACCGGCACGCACTAAGTTCCGCAACCGAAAGCCGGCGGTGACTCGCAACGGCTCGTTTGCCAAATCCTGAATAAATGCGCGCGGACAGGGCTTAGGCCCGACGGGCGCCCTTGCTGAACTGGCCCCGTCAACCATCGTCACGGAGGGTTGACGGGGTCTTTTTATTGTCGACGGCGAAGCCGGCAGCACAGCGGGCGCCGAAGCGCCCGCGTGACCGTCGGACTGCGAATCGCGTCGCGCAATTCGCTTTAGGGTCGTTCCCACCACCACCAGTCGGGATGCAGGCGACGCCAGTCCGCGTGCCGCTGCCTGTTCTCGCCGATCAGTATGCCGAAACGGATGCAGGCGCGTTTGTCGCCTCGATCGCAGAGCTGATGGAATCCGATCATCTCGGCTTCGATGTTGCCTTGTGCCCGAACCGGAGGGGAGTACGCCACGACGGCGCCGGCGATCGTAATTCCCGCCGCCACCAGCAATGATTTCGCAAACATGGATGTTTCGCTCCCGCCAGAAGTCGCCCCGCGCGCGCCATAGGTGCGGATTGGAGCGCTTTTATGGATTAAACGCCTGCAGACGTTGAGCGAAAGTCCGTGTTGCACCCGCATACCGGCCCATGAAGAAAAAGCTGTTGGCGGAGGCGCTTGTACCCGACGCGTCAAATGAAAAGCCCCGCAGTTTCCTGCGGGGCTTATCAGATCGGCGCCGGGGGGTAAGGGGGAGGGGGCGGCGCCGAGTTCTAAGGGTGAGCGTATTCTACAGGAACCAGCCCGCGCGCCAATTATACATAGGTGTAGCGCATCTACGCTGCCGTAACGCGTTGATGTTGCGCGTCATAAATGCGGCGCCGGCAGCCGCGGGAGCAGCGACTCGAACGCGAGACCAATCGTTAACAATTCCTGATCGCCGCCTTGCGGCCCGTCGATCGCGATGCCGACCGGAAGCCCCGCGCGAGTCATGCCGGCGGGCACACTCAGGCCGGGAAGTCCGACGGCGCTGCCCGGCCCGAGATTGCGAATGTAGGTCGGAAGCGTCGGCGCCGGCGTGCCGTTGAGAATCACTGTTTCGTCTTCGCCGATCTTCGCCGCGGGCAATGGTGTGGTCGGAAACACCATCGCGGCGACGCCCTGCTCCCTGAAGTAGCGGCGATAGGCATCCTGCAGCGCCGGCCGGTGTTTGATCAGCGCTTCGCGATAGACGGGCTCTGGCACCGCGTCGGCGCCCAGCAGGCCGTCCACCACCTTCTTGACCGCCGGGCTTTTGACCAGCGCCGCCACGCCAGCAAAGTCGAGCCCGGTTGCGTGCTCGGCAAGATAGCGGTTGAGGTCGGTGGCGAATTCATAAAGCGCTACCGGAAAGCCCGCCGCCGCGTCGAGCGCGGCCACGTCGTTCATGTCCCCCTCGACCAGCACGACGCCTGCGGCGGCGAGCTGAGCCAGGGTGTCGGCGAGAATTGTCTCCACCTCGGCATCGAGATTCTCCCAGAAGTAGCCGTGCGGAACGCCGAGGCGCAGGCCTTTCAGGCTGATCGCGGACAAACTCATGGCGCCCCCGGCGACGATGCCGTCGAGCAGCACGCAGTCGGCAACGCAGCGTGCGAGCGGCGCCGCCGTGTCGCGCGTGTGCGAAATCGGCACGATGCCCTCCTGCGGCCAGCGCAACGTGGTCGGACGAAATCCGACAACGCCGCTCAGAGAGGCTGGCACCCGCACCGAACCGCCGGTATCGGTGCCGAGACCGGCGGGCGCGAGCCGAGCCGCGACGGCCGCGCCGGTGCCGCCGCTCGACCCACCGGGGATGCGCGCGCGGTCGTACGGATTGTGCACCGGACCAAATGCAGCGTTGTTGCTGGTCGGCCCGAACGCGAGCTCCTGCATATTGGCCTTGCCGAGGATGAGCGCGCCGGCGTCGAGCAGGCGCTGCACGACCGCGCCGTTGCGCCGCGGCCGGTGCCCGGCCAGCGCCGGGGTGCCGGCCGTCGTCGGAAAATCGGCGGTGTCGAAATTGTCTTTGAGCACGAGTGGCACGCCGTGCAGGGCGCCGAGATGCTCGCCGCGCCGGCGTCGCTGATCCGCTTCGCGGGCAGCGGCGCGCACGGCATCGGGATCGAGGCTGATGAACGCGTTGAGCGGCGCCGCCCGCGCGCAGCGATCGAGCAACGCCTCGACAAGTGCTTGCGCCGACACGTCCCCGGCGCGGATCGCGGCGGCTGCCTCTGCGGCCCCGAGCTCAGTGAGTGCAACCATCGCGCGGATCGGCGATTTTCATGCGGGGATTCCGGCCGTTGGTTCCGTATAGTGCCTGCGAGGCCGGCATTTGGGAATTGGAATCCGTCAAATCGCGTTCGATGGAATCGGGAGGTAATCGACAATGAGCACCAGGTTCTCCCGCGGCGATATTGTGATCAACCGGATCGTCGAGCTCGAGGTCCCGTTCGCCGCCGCGCTGACGTTTCTGCCAGGCTTGCAGCCCGAGGTGCTGGCGGAACATCGATCCTGGCTGGTCCCGACCGCGCTCACCACGGACGGACAGCTGATCTTTTGCTTTCAGTCCTACGTCGTACGCACCCCGCACCACACCATCCTGATCGACAGCTGCGTCGGCAATCACAAGAACCGGACGGCATTTCCGGCCATGCACATGAAAAACGACGAAATCTACATGCGGGCCATGGCGTCCGCCGGCCTCGCGGTCGGCGACATTGACTTCGTGCTGTGCACCCACTTGCACTTCGATCACGTTGGCTGGAATACGCGGCTCGCCGATGGGCGATGGGTGCCGACGTTTCCGAACGCGCGCTATCTGTTCGCGCAGCGGGAGTACGCTCACTGGCTCGAACAGCACGCCAAGAGCCCGGTCGCCTGCATCGCTGACAGCGTCCTGCCGATCGTCGAGGCGAAGCGGGCTGAGCTCGTCCGCAGCGATCACGCGCTCGATGACCATGTGCGCCTGCTCCCGACCCCGGGCCATACGCCCAATCATTTCTCGGTCTGCCTCGGCCGCGGCCGGGACGAGGCGATCATTACCGGCGACGTCCTTCACTCCCCGATCCAGGCTCGCTATCCGGAAATATCCATGCGCGCCGATACCGATCCCAAGCAGGCCGCCGTGACCCGGCGCGGTTTACTCGAACGGTGTTGCGACACGGATACCCTGTGCTGCACGGCGCATTTTCCTTCGCCCTCGGCCAGCCGGATCAGCCAGTGGGGCGACGGCTTCCGGTGTGAACCCGTAGCCGAGTAGCGGCGCTCGCATGCTTCATCGCCGCGAAATCGTGCTCACGCAGTGCGGACGCGAGCTCGTGGATTCCGCCGTGATCCCTCCACGTAATCGTAGAGCGTTGTGGGTTGCCATGATGGGAGGCGAACATGACGCTCAAGATTGGAGACATCGTTGAGTTGAAATCAGGCGGCCCGCCCATGACCGTGACTAGCGTCGGCACCGATTTCGGCAAGCCGACCGTGTGGTGCGCCTGGTTCGAAGGGACGATGCAACGTAACGACCATTTTCCGATCGATGCCGTAAAGACTTGCGCGGAGCCCGGTCGGATGCCTTCGGCCCTCCCGCCGTGACGGCGGATCCGGCTCTCAAACGATCCGCCGGCGGACCGGCGGACGCAGGCGCTGCGCGCGGCAGGGCCTCGACTTCCAACACAAAACGCGATGGAATCCCCGATCTTCGCAAGGGGAGGAAACGATGATCACGTCAATAATTGTGTGGCTGATCATAGGGGCGATCGCGCGCGCTCATTGCCGGATGGCTCCTGCCCGCCGTCGGCTTTGTGCTCATCGGGGGCATCGGCGCTGCGATCATCAACGCCATTATCGGGGCGGTGATCCTGTTGCTGATCGTCGGTCTGTTCAAGCGCGCCTAGATCGCGCGATCTGATCGCGCGACCGGCATGTCTTCGTGAACTCGCGGGCCACCGCGGCCGCGCGGGCGAGGTTCACTTGTTGTTCAAGGCACGGATCCGTGTGGAGTAAGTGATGGATTCAGCGACAGGCGCCAGCGTCTATCTCAAGGACTACACCGTTCCGGAGTTTCTGATCCCCGAGGTCGAGTTCGACATTTCCCTGTTCGAAGACGATGCCGTCGTGCGCGCCAAGCTCGCCGTTGAGCGAAACAGCGCGGCAGCGAGGCCTGATGCGCCGCTGCGGCTCGATCTCGATGAACTGAGCGTCGAAGCGGTCGCCCTCAATGGGACCGCGCTGACCCCTGACCGCTACACCGCCGACGGCCGTCACCTCACGATCGCGAACGTGCCGGATCGCTTCGAGCTCGTGACCACGTCGCGGATCTATCCCAGGAAGAACACCAAGCTGATGGGGATTTATACGTCGCACACCGGCTTCTTCAGTCTATGCGAGGCGGAGGGCTTCCGGCGCATCACGCCGTTCCTGGACCGCCCGGACGTGATGGCGCGCTATACGGTCACCCTGCACGCCGACCGCAGCCGTTATCCGGTCTTGCTGGCGAACGGCAACCTGATGGCCGAGGGCGACGAGGCCGAGGGACGTCACTGGGCCACCTGGCGGGACCCGTTTCCGAAACCGTCCTACCTGTTCGCCGTGGTCGCCGCCCGCCTCGACCGGTCGACCGACGCCTTCTTCACCCGTTCCGGCCGAAAGGTTCTGCTGCAGTTCTTTGTGGAGCCCGGCAAGCTCGACCAGGGCGCTTTTGCACTTCAAGCCCTGAAGAAGGCGATGAAATGGGATGAGGACACCTACGGATTGGAGGTCGACCTCGATCAGTACAACGTGGTGGCGGTCGGCGACTTCAACGCCGGCGCGATGGAGAACAAAGGGCTCAACATTTTCAACACCAAGCTGGTGCTGGCGCGGCCCGACATCTCCACCGACTTCGACTTCAGCTTCATCGACCGCACAGTCGCACACGAGTATTTCCATAACTGGACGGGCAACCGCGTTACGTGCCGCGACTGGTTTCAGTTATCGCTCAAGGAAGGGCTGACTGTTTTTCGCGAGGAGCAATACGCCGGCGACATGTATTCAGGGCCGGTGGCGCGCATTCAGAAGGTCCGTCAGCTGCGCGCCTCGCAGTTTCCGGAAGACGCCGGGCCGATGGCGCATCCAGTGCGGCCGTCGTCGTACCAGCAGATCAGCAACTTCTACACCTCAACTGTCTACGGCAAGGGCGCCGAAGTGGTGCGCATGATGCACACCCTGGTCGGGCCGGAGAATTTCCGCAAGGCGATCGACCTGTATTTTGCGCGTCACGATGGCCATGCGGTCACGACCGACGATCTCGTGCAGGCCATGCAGGATGCGGGCGCGGTGGACCTGACGCAGTTCAAGCGCTGGTATGAGCAGTCGGGGACGCCGCGCCTCGACGTGCGCGACCGCTACGATCCCGCGGCGCGTATCTACGAACTGTCCGTGACCCAGAGCTGTCCGCCGACACCCGGGCAACCGGCGAAGTTGCCATTCCATTTGCCGTTGACGGTCGGGTTGCTGGATGCGGACGGCCGCGACATCCCATTGCAGCTCGAAGGTGAGCCTACGCCGCGCGGAACAAGTCGGGTTCTGTCGCTGACGCAGCAGGAAACCGTGTTCCGGTTCGTGAATGTGCCGGCGCAGCCGATGCCCTCCCTGGGGCGCAATTTCTCCGCCCCGGTGATCATCAACTATGCCTACAGCGACGACGCGCTGCAGCACCTGCTGAGCTTCGACAGCGATCCGGTCAACCGCTGGGAGGCCGGTCAGCGCCTGACGCTGAAGCTGCTGCTGCAGGGCATTGCTGACTATCAGAACGGGCGGGAGCTGCGCTTCCCCGACTTTCTGGCAGACGCTTTCGGACACGTTCTGTCGGATGGGCTCAAGGAGCCGGCCTTTGCGGCCGAAGCGCTGGCGCTGCCGCTTGAAGTCTACATCGCCGAACAGTTGCCGGTGATCGACCCGGGCGCGGTCCATCACGTGCGCCTCGCCATGCGCCGCTTCCTGGCGCAACGGCTCAAGCCTGCGCTGCAAAAAACCTACGACGCCTGCGTGGTCACCGGGAGCTATAGTCCCGATGCCGCATCGGCGGCCCGGCGGGCGCTGCGGAATCTCAGTCTCGCCTACCAGATGGAGCTCGACGAGCTCGAGGTTCGCAAGCTGTGCGTCAAGCAGCTGCGCGAGGCGGACAACATGACCGACGCGCTGGCGGCGCTGACCGCGCTCGCGAACAGCGACTGTCCGGAACGCAAGCCCGCGCTCGATGAATTCTACACCAGATGGAAGGAGGAACCGCTGGTGGTGGACAAATGGCTTGCCGCCGAAGCCTTATCCCGGCTCCCCGGCACCGTGACGCGTGTGCAAGAGCTGACGTCGCATCCGGCGTTCACACTGGAGAATCCCAACAAGGTCTATGCGCTGATCGGCAGCTTCGGCGGCAATCAGGTCAATTTCCATGCGGCGGATGGTGCCGGATATGACTTCATGCGCCAACAGATCCTCGCCCTCGACCCGGTCAACCCGCAGGTGGCATCGCGGATGGCGCGCCACTTCGAGCGCTGGAAGCGGTTCGAGCCGAAACGCCGCGATCTGATGAAAGCGGCACTGGAGCAGGTGGCCGGGGTTCGCGGACTCTCAAAGGAGACCGCCGAAGTGGTCAGCAAGGCGCTCGCCTGACTGCGCAGAAAAAACTCCGGCCCACCGGGCCGGAGCGAAGAAGTCTGATGTGGGTCCCACTATACGCGTCGGAAAAACCGCTGTGCCTCCAGTCAGAGTACGATGCCGGACAGTGCTTGATATCGCGGCAACGTGCCGACGGGAGCAAGCCACGCCGCCACGACCGAGGGGCTGCGCCTATTCGGCCCGTCTGGACTCGGCTAGGAACACCAGCTGCTGGTATCAGCGTGGGTTGCAACGGGGCTGGGATCAAAAGAGCATGACCATTCGGATCAACGCCGCCCTGCGTCATAGGGCGACCGCGCTGACCGCGCGTTTGCTCGCGGCATGTACCTGTGCGCTTCTGCTCGCCGCACCCACGCGCGCCGCGCAATGCGGCGGCGCCTTCGGCAGCTTCATGGCGGCCATGGCGCAAGAGGCGCAGGCGGCGGGTGTTTCACGCGCCACAATCGATAGTGCGTTCGCCGGCGTTGCGCCCGATGGGGCGGTGCTTGCGTTTGACCGGCGCCAGCGCGGTACGTTTCGCAAGAGCTTCGAGGAATACGCGGCGACGCGCGTCACCGCGGGCCGGATCAAAACCGGCCGCGCACTGCTGGCGCGGCATGCGGCGCTGCTCGGGCGCATCGAGCGGCAGTTCGGCGTGCCTGCGCGCGTGATCGTGGCGATCTGGGGGCTCGAGTCCGATTTCGGCACCGGCGACATGGGCCGACTGCCGGTGATCCGCGTGGTCGCCACACTGGCGCACGATTGCCGTCGCACCGACCTGTTCCAGCACGAGCTGATCGCTGCGTTGCAGATTCTCAACCGCGGCGATCTTCCGCTGCGCGACCTAATCGGCGCCTATGCGGGCGAGATCGGCCAGACCCAGTTCCTGCCGTCGTCCTACATCAAGTACGGCGTCGACTACGACGGCAACGGCCATGTCGATCTGCGGCACAGCGTACCCGACGTGTTGGCCTCGACCGCTAATCTTCTCAAGACCAACGGTTGGCACGCCGGCGCGCCGTTCGGGGAGGGCACGGCCAATTTCGAGGTCATGCGCGAGTGGAACCGCGCGCTGGTCTATCGCAAGACCATCGCCTATTTCGCCGATCGACTGCAGTGATGTCGGTCGCGCTGACGGGGGGAGCAACCGGTACGCGATGCGCGCCGGCCCGCTCAGCCTCGTCGCAGCGGCATCGGGCCCAAGCGCGAAGATCGCCGGGAGGAGTGATGATGCGCGATCAGCCAGTCATTGCCGCGCTTCACAAGTATCATCGTGAAACCGGCCAGTGATTTCGCGGGCCGGCCATTGCGAAGCGCGCTGAACGTATAGAACCCGGTCACGTAAGCAACATCGTCACCGAGCATGATGACCTTGCGGTTGTCGATCGCGACCGAATCTCCACTCTTTGCCAGGCGGGCGAAATAGCTCCTGATGGCGTCGCTTCCTTCCTTCAGGGTGAGACCCGCGGTGCCGACCAGAATGGCGTCCGGTGCGTACAGATTGACCAACACGTCGACGTTGTTGGAGTTGAATGCGCTTCCCCAGCGATCAACGACCGCACTGATGTCCTCGGCAGGACCCGCCAATGCCGCTACCGGCGCTATCGCCAGCACAAGAACAACGAGAAGCCACAGGGCCTTGCGCATCGCGGACCAACCGCCAGCCCAACTCCAAGTTTGACGCGACGCAGCAAGTCCGCTCAGAACCTGAAAGAAAAAGGCGAGCGACGGTTGCCACGTCGCTCGCCCCCTCATCGTGCTGGTCAGAAATAGAGACGCGCTCGCTTCTGACAGAAACGAATCCGGCCTCAGTAATCCACGTCGAAATTGCTCTGGAAGTGCGAGGACGCCTTCTCGTTAGCAGAATCCTCCATCATGTAGAGCTTGCCATTCTGCTTGTAGATGACCGCGCCGGGCTTGATCTCGCGGGCGCCTTTTTTCATGGCGGCTTCGTGCTGAGCAGCGCTTACCTTGACTTTCGACTTGTGAAGCCGCTGGGCCTTGGGGCCGATCATGACGGCCTCGCCTTCGCCGATGGTCGCCGCTTCCGAGGACTTGGCGTTGCCCTTGCCGGTTTGCGCGATGGCCGCGGTGGACAACGCAATCACCAGACTGCTGCCCGCCGCCAGTAGCACTCTTTTGGAAATCGTCATGGCACTCCTCCTCTTTTGACTTGCGCTTGCCGCCGTCGCGTACCGCTGGCGGATGGGGTCCAACAGATGGCCATAAAACGTACCACGATACAAGAAGCTGGATGGGGAAAACGGCGCAACCGTTCCCCACGCCGGATGTCCGAGGGCCGGGGGGAGGCCGTCCCCCCGGCGCTGAAAGGCCGCGCCTTCCTTGACCCAGTCGGTTTCCCGAACACGCGCGAAGGAGAAAGGCTTTCCGTTGTTGGATAGGCCTTCGTTATCCGCAGAGAAGTGCGCGCTAAGTGCGACCTTAGAATCCTAACCCAACGGTTTGCACCTGTCTTGCTGCTCCGGCGCCGCGTGATTGGGTACGATACCGTGCGATTGGCAGTTGCCCCCGAAAAAGCCTGATGAAATAGAGCATTTCACGCGGCCGCCGTCGAACGTCCTGCGTTCCTGATGGACCGCGCGCTCGCTAATCGACGAAGCGCCCTGAAGGATGCGTTTGGGCGACAGAATTGGAGACGTGCCATGAAGGCTCTGCTTGTGTTCGCCGCGTTTGTCATTGCCACCACGGCCGCCGCCGTTCTGATCGGCTCATATATCGAACGGCAGACATCCGCCCAGATCGGCACCGTCGTGATGCTGGTCTTGTTTTTCGGTGGCATTGTCGTTTCGTGGATAGGCACCGTTTTTGCGATGGATGGATCACTCAACAACTTTTGCGCCGAACGGGAGCAGATCGAAGCCGAAAAGAAAGGCCGGCAATATATGGCGGCCAACACGAGAGGCTGAGAGCTGCGCTTGCGGCGCAATTGGGATCGTGTTCTCGGGTGTGGCCATCCCGTTGTGTCGGCGAAGCCCGCGACCGCTAGCTTATCGATAAAATGACCAATCGATTGACGTCGAAAAAAGCCCCGACCGACGGGTCGGGGCCAAGAAGTCTGATGTGCCGCCACTATACGCATTCGCGCGGTGCCGGCAAATCCGGATTGGGTACTGTTACGAGAAAAACGGAAAAACGGCCGGAGCTTGCAGGAGCCGGCGCGGTCGGACGTCACTCTCGTAGATACCTGATGTTCACTCGCGGGATGCGCGCAACGATTTTTGCCCCGGGCATCGCTTGAGTTGATAGATCGACGGATTTTGAATGGTGGGCGCTGTAGGGATTGAACCTACGACCTCTCCCGTGTGAAGGGAACGCTCTCCCGCTGAGCTAAGCGCCCGACCTGATCGGGTCTTTCTTAGGGCGCACCGCCTCGCTGTCAAGCGAGCCGCACCAGCCGCACACGCGATGTGATGCCCCGGCCGTCGCCGGATAAGCGTTACCGGAATCCGCCCGGCTGTTGCGCCGGCGGCGGTCCGAAGCCGGATGGCGTCGGCATCGGCGGGGCCGCGGGTGCGGGTGGCGCCGAGGGCGCTGGCGCGGCCGGTGCCGCGGCGGCGGCCACCGGCTTCTTCGCCGGTTTGATGCTCGCGGCGGGCGGCTTCTTGCGCGCGGCTGGCGCGCCGCTTCCGGGCGTGGGCGTGAGCTCGGCGACGACCGGATCGGGATCGATCGTGGTCGCGGCGGCGGAGCCTTGTCCGGCATCCGCCGAGTCCCAGCTTTCCCGCGCGGTCGCAATGCGCACGGGGATCGTGCGCGGCTGATAGCCGGTGAGCGAGACGGTCACATTGTAGGTCCCGCTGCTCGCCGGTGCGGAGAGCGTGCAGGGCGTCTTGCAGGTCGGACCGTTGCCGATGCTGGCCTCGGCGCCGGCCGGGATCGATTCGACGCGCACCGGCGTGCCCGACGCATTGAACCCGGGAATATTGAAGCTTGGCATGCTGAGGCTGGGCATATTGAAGCTCGGCATGCTGGGAATCCCAGTGCATGCCGATAGCGCGGCGCCACACACTGCCAAGGCGATCGCGCGGCTAATCATACGATCCTACCCGGCCTTACCCGGCCGTCTCACGCTTCGCTTACGATCTTGGCGACAATACGAAATCTTGGGTTGCTGGCGCAACCTGTTCGGACGGCCGGGCCGACTGCCATCGCGGGCGATGGTTAACCCGGGCCGCCCTGCGCCGGCGCCGCCTGGGCCCGGCGCGCGCGCACGAGGCCTTCCACCGCCTCCGGCAGGGCCGCGAAACTCGCCACCACCGCGTCGGCGCCGAGCGCGGCCGCGGGCTGTTCGGAATAGCCGAACTCGACTGCGATCACCGGAATCCCGGCGGCGCGGGCGGTGGCGACGTCCGTCGTCGAATCCCCGACCACCAGCGCCTGCCCAACGTCGCCGCCGGCGCGGGCAATCGTGCGCCGCAGGATGTCGGGGTCCGGCTTGAGTGTGCCAAATGTGTCCTGGCCGCAGATCGCCGCGAACCGGTGTGCGATGTTCAGCATCCGCAGGAGCTGGGCCGAGAGCTGCTCGAGCTTGTTGGTGCAGACCGCAAACCGGTGCCCTTGCCGCGAAAGCTCGTCGAGCGCCGCTTCAAGGCCCGGAAACGGCCGCGACCGGTCGGCCATGTGGGTTGCATAATAGGCGAGGAAATCCTTGTAGAGCCGCTCGAGCTCGTCAGGCTTGGGCGCAACACCGTCGCGGGCGAGTCCGCGCTGGAGCAGGCGCCGCGCGCCCGCGCCGATCATCGAACGCGCCTCCGCAAACGGTACCGGCGGGAGACCTTCGCGAGCCAGGATGACATTGAGCGTGTCCACGAGGTCGGGCGCCGTATCGATCAGCGTGCCGTCGAGATCGAAGACAATGAGCATGGTGGGGGATCGTTAACGGCGGGGCGAGTGCAAAGCAAGCGCGGCTGGAATGTGCTAGTCCAGAGCCGGGGAATTGCGGAATGGAGGGGGGTGCCTCGCCGTGAACGTCAAAAACATCGAGAAGCTGAAGCGGGCCGCAGCAGCGCGGGCCCTGGAGATGGTCGAACCCGGCATGCGGCTGGGGCTCGGGACGGGGTCGACCGCTCACCACTTCGTCGAGCTTCTGGCCGAGCGGGTGCGAGCCGGGCTGGCGATTGTCGGGGTTCCGACCTCGGAGGCGACGCGGGCGCAGGCGGACGCCCATGGAATCCCACTCACCACGCTTGATGAAACGCCGGAACTCGACCTTACAATTGACGGAGCCGACGAGATCGGCCCGCGGCTGAGCCTGATCAAGGGCGGCGGGGGCGCGCTGCTGCGCGAGAAGATCGTGGCCACGGCTTCCGCCCGGATGGTGGTCATTGCCGATAACTCCAAGCTGGTCGACGTCCTCGGACGCTTTCCCTTGCCCATCGAAGTGGTCGCGTTCGGATTCGCGGCGATCCGGCGCAAGATCGAGAAGGCGGCGGTCGAAGCCGGTTGTCCCGGCCCCGCCATGCTGCGCCGCACCCGCGAAGGCCATCCTTTTGTCACGGACAGCGGGCACCTGATCGTCGACGCCGCGCTCGAGCGTATTCCCGATCCCGCGTCGCTCGCGGCCCGTCTGGCACTGATCCCCGGGGTTGTCGAACACGGATTGTTTGTCGGAATCGCCCAGGCCGCCGTTGTGGCCGACCCCACCGGCGTACAGATTCTGGAACACTCACATCAAAGGAGCCCATCATGACCGTCTCCGTCCTCGCACGCCTTTGGGTGGCGCTGCTGCTCGTGCTCAGCCTTGGTGTTGCGGCGCAGAGCGCGAACCCGCCGTCGCCGCAGTCGATCGCCCTCGCCAAGGAGCTGATCGTTCTCAAGGGCGGCCACCAGATGTTCGACCAGGTCGTCCCGGGCGTGATCGAGCAAGCCAAGGATGTGTTTCTGCCGACCAACCCGAACCTCAACAAGGAGCTGGTCGAGGTCACCGGCAAGCTGAAGCTGGAATACGCCAACAAGTCGGACGAGCTCTTCAACGAGGTCGCCAAGGTCTACGCGATGCACTTCACCGAACAGGAACTCAAGGAGATCGTCGCCTTCTACAAGACGCCGCTCGGCAAGAAGATGCTGGCCGAGGATCCGGTCGCGATCCAGGAGGGCCTGACGCGGGCGAAGGACTGGGCGAACGACTTTTCCGGCCAGGTGCTCGGCAAAATGCGGGCCGAAATGAAGAAGAAGGGCCACGATCTGTGAGCCAATCCGCCGGCGAGGTCGACCTCTTCGTCATTGGCGCCGGGTCGGGCGGCGTGCGTGCCGCGCGGATCGCTGCCGGCCACGGCGCCCGCGTGACGATCGCCGAGGAGTACCGTGTCGGCGGCACCTGTGTCATTCGCGGCTGCGTTCCCAAGAAGCTCTTGGTCTATGCCTCGCGCTTTGCGCGCGAATTCGAAGACGCGGCCGGGTTCGGCTGGACGCTGCCGGCCCCGGCGTTCGACTGGCCGACGCTGATCGCCAACAAGGACCAGGAAATCGCGCGGCTCGAAGCGGCCTATACCGCAAACCTCGACAAGGCGGGGGTCAAGATCGTCAAGAGCCGCGCGGTGCTCGACGATCCGCACACGGTGCGGCTCGCGACCGGCGGGCGCGTGAAGGCTGCGCACATTTTGGTCGCGACCGGCGCCTCGCCGCAGCGTCCGGCGATCCCCGGTATTGAGCACGTCATTACGTCCAACGAGGCATTTCACCTGCCGTTTCTGCCGCGCCGCATCCTGGTGCAGGGGGGCGGCTATATCGCAATCGAGTTTGCCTGCATCTTTGCCGGGCTCGGCGCCGAGGTCACGCTGGTCTATCGCGGCGACAACATCCTGCGCGGTTTTGACGATGACGTGCGCAGCCACCTACGCGGTGAACTGGAAAAGAGCGGGATCACCGTCATCACCGGCCGCACGGTCGCGGCGGTCGAGCACTCCGGCCACGCCTATCCGGTACGGCTCTCGGACGGCCGCTGGATCGACGTCGACAAGGTAATGTTTGCGCTCGGGCGCGCGCCGAACGTTGCCGGTGTGGGACTCGAGGCCGCCGGTGTCTCCATCGCATCCAGCGGCGCGGTCGTGGTCGACGCCTATTCGCGCACGCGCGTGCCGCACATCTACGCCATCGGCGACGTCACCAACCGGATTAACCTGACCCCGGTCGCGATCCGCGAGGGCCATGCGTTTGCGGACACGGTGTTCGGCGGCCGCCCGACCGCGGTCGATCATCGCAACGTGCCGACCGCGGTGTTTTCCGAGCCGGAGGTCGGGGTCGTCGGTCTCACGGAGGCGCAAGCGCGCGAGCAGTTCCCCCGCGTCGACATCTACAAGGCGACTTTTCGCCCGCTGAAGGCGACGCTGTCCGGGTCACACACGCGCGTTTTGATGAAGCTCGTCGTCGATGGGACGAGCGATCGCGTGCTCGGGTGCCACATCGTCGGCGAAGCCGCCGCCGAGATGATCCAGACGCTCGCGATCGCGGTGAAGATGGGCGCCACCAAGGAGGATTTCGACACCACGCTTGCCTTGCATCCGACCGCCGCCGAGGAGCTCGTCACCATGCGCACGCCGACCGCCCGCTACGGCCAGCAGGCCGCGGAGTAATCTCTCACTCACCGCCGAGCCAATCGGCAGCCTCGCGCCAAAGCGTGTCGCGGTGGGCCGGACGGAAGAAGCCGAAATGTCCGATCGGACCTTGCCCGAGCGCACGCGGGTCGACCTGCTTGCGCTCCGGCCGCGTGCCGGTAAAGCCGGTCAGCAGAAGATCGATCGCCGGCGGCGTCGCCCAGGGATCGTCGTCCATTCCAATCGCGCGCAATGCTCCGCGATAGCGCGGAAAATTCGCAAGTTCGGCAAGCGTCGGATCGTCAAAGAAGTAGCGCTTGCTCATGACCCATCCGGCCCATTCCAGAAACACGTCCTTGGGCAGGTCTTCGCCAATACCCGTCCACCCGGGGGTGTAGCCGAATGCGCGCGTGACCAGGCGTCCGACATTCATCATGGCGTATACGCGATAGTTTTCGGGCGGCAGAAACAGCCGCCAATAGCCGGCTTGGGCCGCGATCAGCAGTGCACGCGAGATTGCGGTGTTGTTTTCCAGAAGTCCGACCGCGTGCCCGCCGACCGAATGTCCGACCGCGCATAGCGGAACTCCCGGCCAATGCTCGCGCACGTGATCGAGCGCCGCGCTGGCATCGAGCGATACCCAGTCCCGCATGCGCGCTGAAAAGCCGACGAGCTTTTTCGGCCGCGAGTCGGCAACGCCGCGGTAGTCGTAAGTCAGCACCGCAAAATCGCGCTGCGCCAAGTAGGTGGCAAAGCCCCGGTAGATCCGGCGCGGCACCGCAGTTGCCGAGTTGAGCACGATCGCCGCTCGCAACCGGCGGCTCGGTACGTAGGCCGTGGCGGCCAGCTCAAAGCCGTCGCGTGCCGCAAAGCTCGTATCGGTGATCGTTTCCGGCATGTTGCCGCCCTTACCCTAACCCGCAAAACCGGCCGATGACGGGTAGGCAGCCCGCCCGCGGATTTCGCTGACGCTCCGTCCCGGCTACTGTATAAGGCGCCCGCCGGCCCACTCCTAAGGCTGCCGGCACTAGTGCCCGGTTTCCAAAGTTCGTGATACATGGCGGGCATGCTCTGACACGAACTTCGAAAACGGAACGGGCACTAGCAAGCATTTGATAGCGCATGATCCGGCGAAGTGGCCGCCGGTTCGCCGAAAAGATCATGCGTCCCTTATAGTTAGCGCGCGACGTGACGCAAAACCGGTGACCACTTTTGCTGGTCGCGCGCGTGCCGCTTCTCGATTTGAAGTTCCTGGACGAGATAGCGGCAGGAGGTGCAGGAACTTCAAATCGGCGGCACTAGGAGTATCGCGCCATGCAGCGCTGGACGCCCGACAGTTGGCGTAGCAAGCCGATCATGCAGGTGCCGGACTATCCGGATCCCCAGGCTCTCGGCGACGTCGAAAAGCAGCTCGCGACCTTTCCGCCGCTGGTTTTTGCGGGCGAGGCGCGCGCCCTGAAGAAGGCCCTGGCGCGCGTCGTGGCAGGCGAGGCTTTCCTGCTGCAGGGCGGCGATTGCGCCGAAAGCTTCGCCGAGCACGGCGCCAACAACATTCGCGACTTCTTCCGCGTCTTTCTACAGATGGCGGTGGTGATGACGTTCGCCGCCGCCTCGCCGGTGGTGAAGGTCGGGCGCATCGCCGGCCAGTTCGCCAAGCCGCGTTCGGCGCCGACCGAAAAACGCCATGGAGTGGAGCTGCCCAGCTACCGCGGCGACATCATCAACGACATCGCGTTCACGCCGCTGGCGCGCACGCCTGATCCGCGTCGCCAGGTCGAGGCCTATCGCCAGTCGGCCGCCACCCTCAACCTGCTGCGTGCGTTCGCGCACGGCGGCTACGCCAACCTCAAGAGCGTGCACAACTGGATGCTGGGCTTCGTCAAGGATAGCCCGCAGTTCCGCCGCTATGAGGAACTAGGCGACCGCATCTCCCAGGCGCTCGGCTTCATGGAGGCCTGCGGCCTCAATCTCGAAAGCCATCCAGAGCTGCGCTCGACCGATTTCTACACCAGCCACGAAGCGTTGCTGCTCGGCTTCGAGCAGGCGCTCACGCGCGAGGACTCGACCGAACCCGGCAACTGGTACGCCACCTCCGGCCACATGGTCTGGATCGGCGATCGTACCCGCCAGCACGATCACGCGCATGTGGAGTTCTGCCGTGGCATCAAGAATCCACTCGGGCTCAAATGCGGACCGTCACTCAAGAGCGACGATCTCATTCGCCTTATCGACATTCTCAATCCGGAGAACGAACCCGGACGCCTGACGCTGATCTGCCGGGTTGGTGCCGAGAAGGCGGCCGAGTTTCTCCCACAGCTGATCCGGGCGGTTAAACGTGAAGGCAAGGCGGTAGTTTGGTCGTGCGATCCGATGCACGGCAATACCATCACGGCCGCGAGCGGCTACAAAACGCGGCCGTTCGACAAGATCCTGCAGGAGGTGAAGGCGTTTTTCGCCGCGCATGCCGCGGAAGGGACCTACGCGGGCGGTGTCCATCTGGAGATGACCGGGCAAAACGTCACCGAATGTACCGGCGGTGCGCGCGCGATCTCCGACCAGGATCTCAACGACCGCTACCACACCGTCTGCGATCCGCGGCTTAACGCCGAGCAGTCGATCGACCTCGCGTTCCTGCTCTCTGATCTGCTCAAGAAGGAGCGCGCGGCGGTTCGGCCGCTGGCCGCGGTTGCCGGACTCTAACCTAGTCCGCCGCCGCGGCGGGAACGTTCCCTGACGCTTTGGTGTTGTAGTCACCGGCGGCGCGCAAAACGCGCGCCGGCGGGTCGATAAACACGTCACGGGAGGAAAAGATGCTTCGCCAAGCGTCACTGGCGCTGATCGCCTTGTCGTTGCTCTCGCCCGCCGTCCGGGCCGAGATCGCAGTGTCAGCCCAGGACGGCAAGCAGGTCCTGGTCGACGGCGTGCCGACGGTGCCGGACAATCCGCCTCCCGACTACGTCGCAATCCTCGACCTCGGGTCCACCCCGCCCAAGCTGGTGGCCGAAGTGCCGGCGCCGACGAGCGTGGTCGGCCCCCCGCAGAGTGTCGCGGTCGCGCCGGATGAGCGCCTGGCGCTGGTGACCTCCGCCAACATGATCGATCCAGCCGATCCCAAGAAGATCGCGCTGAACGACAAGCTCACCGTCATCGACCTGCAGGCAAGCCCGCCGCAGGCGACCGCCACGCTGACGGCCGGCAAGGGCGCCGCCGGCGTGTCGATCAACCGCGCCGGAACGCTTGCGCTGGTCGCCAACCGCGCCGAAGGGACGGTGTCGGTGTTCACGGTCGACGGCAAGACGCTCACGCCGGCCGGCAAGATCGACCTCGGGAACGACAAGTCGGGTCCCAGTCACGTGGTGTTTGCGCCAGACGGCAGGACCGCGCTGGTATCGCGCGACGGCGACAGCAAGATCTCGGTGCTGTCGATCGACGGCAGTAAGGTTACCTACGCCAAGCGCGACCTCTCTGCCGGCATTCGTCCCTACAGCATCGAGATGAGCCCGAGTGGCGATATCGCGGTCGTCGGCAACGTCGGGACCGGCAGCGGCGACGCCGATACGGTGAGCGTCATCGACATGAAGGCATCGCCCATCCGCGTGGTCGAGACGGTAACGGCTGGGCAAACCCCGGAAGGCGTGCGCATTTCGCCGGACGGGAAGTATCTCGCCGTCACCGTGGCGAACGGCTCCAACAAGCCCAAGTCCTCGCCGTTCTTCAACGACAACGGGCTGGTGAAGATCTTCGCCATCAACGGCACCAAGCTCACGCCGGTGACCGAGGCAAAGATTGGCCATTGGTGCCAGGGCGCGGTCTGGAACAAGACCGCGACCATGCTCATGGTCCAATGTATGGTCGAGCACGAGCTGCAAATGTTCCGCTTCGACGGAAAGACTCTGACGTCGGGCACCCCGATCAAGCTGAAGGCGGGGCCCGCGGGTATCCGCACGGCGGAGTGGTGACCGGGCAATCTTGACGAGTGGTGCGCGGCGGGCGCGCTGGTTTAGGCGCGAGCCCTGCGCAAGGCGCATGGCTCTAGCCCTGCGCCCGGAGCGCGAAATCCGATTTCCCTGTCTGGGGTTTTGGCTTTAGACGTTGCGCATGAACAGCCGCCCCGCCGATCAGCTGACCATCGCGGTCGCGCAACTCAACCCGATCGTGGGTGACGTTCGCGGCAACGCCGACAAGGTCCGGCGCGCGCGCGAGCAAGCGCGTGACGCCGACTTGATCGTGTTTCCGGAGCTGTTCATCGCCGGCTACCCGCCCGAGGACCTGGTGCTCAAGCCCGCGTTCCAGGCGGCGTGCCGGCAGGCGGTCGAGGATCTGGCGCGCGAGTCGAGCGAGGGGCCGGCGCTGCTCATCGGCACGCCCTGGCGCGAGGACGGCAAGCTCTACAATGCCGTCGCGTTGGCCGAGGGCGGGCGCGTCGCGGCGCTGCGCTTCAAGGTCGATCTGCCGAACTACGGCGTGTTCGACGAGAAGCGCGTCTTCGTCCCGGGTCCGGCGCCGGGCCCGGTGAGCTTCCGCGGCGTGCGCATCGGCATTCCGATCTGTGAGGACATCTGGGGTTCGGAACCGGTCGAGTGCATTACCGAGACCGGCGGCGAAATCCTGCTGGTGCCGAACGGTTCGCCCTACCGCCGCGGCGTCGTCACCGAGCGCCTCAATATCGCGGTCGCGCGCGTGGTCGAGGCGCATCTGCCGCTGCTCTACGTCAACCAGGTCGGCGGACAGGACGAACTCGTGTTCGAAGGCGCCTCATTCGCGCTCAACGCTGACGGCGCGCTCGCCGCGCAGCTCCCGGCGTTTCGCGAAGAGGTCGGACTGACCCGCTGGACGCGCGCAGAGCGCGGGTGGCGCTGCGATGGCCCAATCGCGGTGCTCGAGGAGGGCGACACCACCGACTATGCCGCGTGCGTGCTGGGGTTGCGCGACTACGTCGACAAGAACGGGTTCCCGGGCGTGGTGATCGGACTGTCGGGCGGCATCGACTCCGCGCTGTGCGCGGCGATCGCGGTCGATGCCTTGGGGGCGCGGCGGGTGCGCGCCCTGACGCTGCCGTACCGGTTCACCTCGCAAGTCTCGCTCGATGATGCCGCGCAGGTCGCGCGCGCGCTCGGCATTCAATGCGACCTGGTGCCGATTGCGCCGGCGATCGAGGGACTGGAAGCCGCGCTCGCGCCGGTCTTTGCCGGGCTCGCCCGTGACGTAACCGAGGAAAACCTGCAGGCGCGCGCGCGCGGCACCATCCTGATGGCGGTCTCCAACAAGTTCGGCGCCATGGTGGTGACGACCGGCAACAAATCCGAAATGTCGGTCGGCTATGCGACGCTTTACGGCGACATGAACGGCGGCTTCAATCCGATCAAGGATCTCTACAAGACCGAGGTCTATCGGCTCTCGCGCCTGCGCAATCGTTGGAAGCCGGCGTGGGCGTACGGTCCCGATGGACCGGTGATCCCGGAGAGCATTCTGGTGCGCGCTCCCACCGCGGAACTGCGCGAGAACCAGACCGACCAGGATTCGCTGCCGCCTTACGATCTGCTCGACGCCATCCTGGAGCGGCTGGTGGAACGCGAGCAGCCGGTCGCCGACATCATTGCGGAAGGCTACGATCGCGACACCGTGCTGCGCATCGAGCGCATGCTCAACGTCGCCGAGTACAAGCGGCGGCAGGCGGCGCCCGGGGTCAAGGTCACGCTGCGCAACTTCGGCCGCGACCGCCGCTACCCGATCACCAACCGGTTTCGCGACATCGGCGCGGCGGCGCCCACCAAGCCCGACCCGAATGGCGCCAAGGGCGCCGGGCGCCGCGAAGCGATCGATTACTGAAGAAACTTATAGAAAGGTCATGGGGATGGAACGCCGGCTTGTTTGTGCGGCCGTGCTCGCCGCTCTGGTCACGCTGTCAGCGCACTCGGCCAGCGCCGAAACCTATCCGAGCCGGCCGATCCATCTCATCGTGCCGTTCGGTGCCGGCGGCGTCGCCGATGTGTCGTCGCGCATCGTCGCCGACAAGCTCGGCGATCTCCTCGGCCAGCGTTTCGTGATCGACAACATGCCGGGCGCGGGCGGGATTGCGGCGGCGCGCAATGCGCTCGCCGCGCCGCGCGACGGCTACACGCTCGCGCTTTTAACCAATGCCACCGCGATCAGCGTCTCGCTGTTCGCGAACCTGCCGTTCAATCCGCTCAAGGATTTCACGCCAATCTCGACGCTCGGGTATTTCGATTGCCTGTTCGTGACCAACGCGGCGTCCGAGTTCCGCACGCTGGGCGATTTCCTCAAAGCCGCGCGGGCAAAACCCGGCGCTCTCAACGTCGGCACCGTGAATCCCGGCAGCACGCAGCATCTCACCGCGGAACTGTTCAAGAGCACGGCTGGAGTGAATTTCGTCATCGTTCCGTTTCGCACCACGCCCGAGGCGGTGATCGGGCTGATGCGCAATGACGTTCAGATGGTGATCGACTTTTATGCCGGCCTCAACGCGGGTTTGAGCGACGGCAAGCTTCGCCCCGTCGCCTGGAGCGCGGCCCAGCGCTCGCCGGCGCTTCCGGATGTTCCGACCGTCGAGGAGGGCGGTGTGGCGGGCTTCAACGTGAGCTCCTGGAATGCGCTCTATACGCCGTCCGGCGTGCCGGGGGAGGCGATCGAGACGATCAATCGCGGTCTGCACACGGTGCTCGCCGACCCCGAGGTCAAACGCCGGCTGCTCGATCTCGGCATCGATTCCAAGGCCTCAACGCCGGCCGAGCTCGACGAGCGCATGCGCGCCGACATCAAAAAATGGGCGGAGGTGATCGAGCGCGCCGGGATCGCCAAGCAGTAACGCGCGTCATTTCGCGGCTGCCGGCCGGCGCAGGAATACTGCCTCGCCGCGCAGGTTCCAGATCACGCCGGCGATGATGAGTACGCCGCCCGCGAACACCCAAGGGTCGATCGGCTCGCTGTAGATCAGGAAGGCGAGCACCGCGATCAGGGGCAGTCGCAGGAAATCGAACGGAATGACAATGCTGGCATCGCCGGCGTTGAGCGCCTTGGTCAGGCAATAGTGCGACGACAGGCCGCCGGACGCGACCGCAATCGCGCCGGGCAGATTTCCGAGATTGATGCGCAGAAAGAACAGCGGGTCGCCGAACGCATAGGCGACCGGGAATCGCATGATGTTCATCCACAGCACGATCGCGAACGTGGAATCGGTCGCGGTCAATTTCTTGGTAGCGATGTAGACGCAGGCATATCCAACGGCCGCCGCGAGCACGAGCAGTGCGGCGGGTTGGAATGTCGCCAAGCCGGGGCGCACGATCACCAGCACGCCGATGAACCCGCACACGACCGCGCCGATGCGGCTTGCGGTCAGGCGTTCGCCCAGCAGCGCCACGGCCAGCAAAGTCGTCCAGGCCGGGGTGGTGAATTCGAGCGCGAATACGGTTGCGAGCGGCAGCAACGCAATGCTCGCCGTCCACAGATATTGCGACACCAGATGGATGCTGTTGCGCGTTGCGTGCAGCCAGATCCGATGCGTGGTGAAGCTGCGAAAGAAGTGCGGCTGCAGTGCGCCGATCACGAGCATCACGACGAGCCCGCTGCCGGTCCGCAACGCCAGGATCTCAAACGTGGTGAACGTGCCGGACAGGTTGCGAATACCAAGCGCCATCGCCGAGAACGACAACAGCGCGCCCGACATCCAGAGCACGACTTTCACGGCGGTTTAGCTGTGCGGTCGTGCTGATACCTGGAAGGGGAGCCCGGTTTACTCGGCATCGGGCTGGTTTTCAGGACGCGCTTTCTCGAACGCCGCGAGCTTGGTGCAGACTGCGTCGACCGCGACGATTTTGGGATAGCGCTCGAGCGGAATCTTGAACCGGCGCGCGTTGTAGACCTGCGGCACCAGGCAGATGTCGGCGAGGCCGACTGTGCTGCCGAACGCGTAGGGACCGGGCGTGAGCAGGGCCTCGACGGCATCGAAGCCGGCGACCACCCAATGCGCATACCAGGCGTTGATTGCAGCCTCGTCGGCCTTGAACGTATGGCGCAGATAGTTGAGCGAGGAGGTATTGTTGAGCGGGTGGATGTCGCAGGCGATGATCTGCGCCACCGCGCGCACGTGCGCACGCTGCGCCGCGTCGGCCGGTAGCAGGCGCGGCCGCGGCTGAATTTCGTCGAGAAATTCGATGATCGCGAGCGATTGAAGCAAGTTTTCGCCGTTCGGCAGCTTGAGCACAGGCACCCGCATCTGCGGATTGACCGCGCGGAAGGCCGGCGAGCTTTGCTGGCCACCGTCCTTGGTCAGATGAATTGCTATCGTTTCGTAGGACACGCCTTTGAGATTGAGCGCAATGCGCGCCCGATATGCGGCCGACGAACGGAAATACGAATAGAGCGTCACGGCGTTCCTCGATTGAAAGCTTTATTCGCCCACAGGATCGGCGGTCGGCAAGCTTTACGGCGCGGGCTGCTGGTTGTCGAGCACGGCGCGGATCTTTCGCGCCAACACCTCGTAGCTGTAAGGCTTCATCAGGACGTCCACGCCCGGATCGAGGCGGCCGTGGTGGATGATCGCATTGCGGGTGTAGCCGGTCGCAAACAACACCTTGAGCCCGGGCTTCTTCTTGATGGCGACGTCCGCGAGTTCGCGCCCGTTCATGCCGCCCGGCAGGACCACGTCGGTGAACAGCAGGTCGACATCGTTCTCCTCCAGCAGCGTGAGCGCGCGCGAAGCTTCGATCGCGGAGATCACCACGTAGCCGAGATCCTGCAGCACCTCGGCGGCAAATCGATTGACGGTCTCGTCGTCCTCGACCAGCAGGATCGTCTCGTGGCCGGAGACGCGCGGCGGCGCCTCGGGGCGCGCCGCCGCTGCGGCGCCATCGCGCTGCTCCAGCACGCGCGGAAAATACATCTTCACTGTCGTGCCGTGGTCGACCTCGCTGTAGATCTTAACGTGGCCGGCTGATTGTTTGACGAACCCATAGACCATGCTGAGACCAAGACCGGTGCCGATTCCCTTGGGCTTGGTGGTGAAGAACGGTTCGAACGCCTGCTCAATGATCTCCGGGCTCATGCCGCTGCCGGTGTCGGACACGGCGACCAGCACGTACTGGCCGGCCGGCGAATCGGCGCCTTCCTTGACGATGTAGTCCTCATCGAGATAGGCGTTCGATGTCTCGATGGTGAGGCGGCCGCCCTCGGCCATTGCGTCGCGCGCGTTGACGGCGAGATTGAGCAGCGCCGCTTCGAGTTCGTTGGGATCGAGCGCGACGCGCCACAGTCCTGCGCCGAGCACGGTCTCGATCGTTATCGCCTCGCCGATGGTGCTGCTCAGCAGTTCGGACATGTCGCGCACCTGCCGATTGACGTCGGTGATGCGCACCTCGTGCGGCTGCTGGCGCGAGAACGCGAGCAGCCGCGAGATCAGCGCGGCCGCCCGCTGCGCTGCGTCCTTGGCGGAATTGAGTGAGCGTTCGACGCGCCCGTCGCCGGTCCCAAGCCGCCGAAGGGCGAGGTCGGTGTTGCCGATGATCGCGGTCAAGAGATTGTTGAAATCGTGGGCGATCCCGCCGGTGAGGCGGCCGACGGCTTCCATTTTCTGCGACTGGCGCAGCGCGTGCTCGGTGCTCTCGCGCAGCTGTATCTCCTCGCGCAGGTGCGCGTAGGCGAGCGACTCGCGTCGCGCCTGCCGCAAGGCCAGCCAGCACAGGCCGATCAGCGCGAGCGTCGCAGGCACGCCGAACAGCAGATGATAGCTCATCGCCTGCGCCCATTGCTTGGTGATGCCGGACGTCGATGCACCCACCAGCACGTAGACCCCTTCGCGCGGAATGCGGCTGAATGCGAACAGCTCCTCGGACTCGTCGCCTGGCGACTTGTCGGTCACGATGCGGTGGTCGCCTTCGCGCATCGCGATCACCAGCGGCCCGCTGGGCGGCAGTTGTCTCACCGACGCGGGCAGGGGCGGGTACCAGGCCAGGATCGCGCCGTCCTTGCGCACGAGCCCGACGGTGTAGTTTTGCGCGCCGGGGAGGCGCGCGTAGTAATCGGAGAAATAGTCCGGCGCGATTGCGGTGGTCACGACGCCCCGGAACGGTATGCGTTCGCCGCGGAACAGCCGGCGCCGGGCAATCAGAAACAGGCTGCGATCGGCCGCGCGCGACTGGATGAGCGCGCTCAGATAGGGCGCCGCGTTCTCGTTGCCCTTGACCGCCTGATAGAACTCGCGATCCGAGAGGTCGATTGAATGCGGAAACGGGTAGATCGTGCCCGACACGATCGGATGACCTTCCGGATCGATGACGAAAATATCGCGCAGTTGCGGCAGCGTGTCGGTCAGGCGCTTGAGCCGTTGGTGGTAGCGCATTTCCGCCAGCCGGATTTCCTCGTTGCTGACGTCGCCGATCAGCTGGTCGACATAGATCGACGCGATCTCGAAGGTTTCGAATACCTTGGTCGCGTGCTCGCTGACGGTGCCGAGGGTCCGCTCCAGGCGGTCTTCCGCCTCGAGAAAATTCTGCTCATAGGAGATAACCGAAGCGACCGCGAACAGAAGCAGCGGCAAGACGATTGAAGCGCCCAGCAACCACCACAGCGGTCGCTCTGGGCTTGCGGATTTCGCCGGGTGCTCTTCCGGGTCTGGGGATGTCGTTTGCACGATCAGTTTGTCGTCGAGCCGACCCCCCTTTGACGAGTGCCCCGCTTCCGAATTGAAGTTCCGAAACGGACGTGCGGCACCCGCTGTAGGAACTTCAAATCGGCGGCACCAGGTGTTCATCAGTACTGGGAATGCGGCGCGCGTTCAACGGCGCGCCGGCGGCGAGCTGGGCCGGTTCGCCGGATGGTTTGCTATGGGAATGGCCTAGCGGGAGCACTCGATCGCGACCAAGGCGTCGCACATACCGCTCGGACAATCGTTGGCCGCAACGGCGACCGCAGGGGTTGCGCGATCGACCTGGCGAAACGACAGCACCTCGGCGAAATTGTGGGCCCGGCAATAGGCGGTCGCCGCCGCGGTTCCGCAGGGTGCCCCAGCCGCGAGGCACCGGTCGATCCCATACCCGTCGGGATTGTTGGCGAGCGTGAAGGTGCGCTTTTCCGCCTGGGCGGGCGCGGCGAGCAGGGATGCCGCAAGGGTCGCAGCCGCGATGATACGCATGAAACACTCACTCGAACGCAATGTCGTTGGTCAGCAAATACGAAAACTAGTGCCCCGAACCCGAAGTTCGCACGCGTATGCAGCGAGTCCGATTGCGAACTTCGGGTTCAAAAGGGGCACTAGAATCATAGATTTGCTAGTGTCCTTTCGATTCCGAAGTTCGCGTCGCGGGTGCTGCAATGTATGGCGAACTTCGGAATCGGGACACTAGGCGGGGAGCGTTAAAATCGGATGAAATGGCGATCAACCTGTACGGTCGGCCAGCGCCGCGAAACCCTTGACGAACCAACCGCTCTTGCCCATTGTGCCGGCCCATGACCGGCCTGTTTGTGAACTGGGGCGTTTGCCCGGAGATTATCGGCTAGCGACCATCGCTGGCTGCGGCCGTCTTTTCACTTCGCACGATCGGACGCCCCGCCAGCATCGGCAGGATCGTCCATGTATTTGACGCTGTACGACACACTGACACGCGCCAAGCGGCGGCTCGAACCGCTCGATCCGGCGCGCGTGCGCATGTACATCTGCGGCCCGACCGTCTACGACTTCGCGCACATCGGCAACGCGCGGCCGGTGATCGTGTTCGACCTGCTGTTTCGGCTCTTGAATTACGTCTATGGAGCGGACCGTGTCGTGTACGTCCGCAACATCACCGACGTCGACGACAAGATCAACGCGCGCGCGGCCGAAGAATACCCCGGTATTCCGCTCAACGAAGCGATCCGCAGGGTCACCGAGATCACCGACCGCCAGTTCCACCAGGACGTGGCGGCGCTCGGCTGCCTGCCGCCGACGGTCGAGCCGCGCGCGACCGAACACGTCGCTGAGATGAAGCAACTGATCGAGGATCTGGTGGTCGAGGGCAACGCCTACGTGGCCCAGGACCATGTGCTGTTCGCCGTCGGCTCAATGCCCGACTACGGGATGCTGTCGAGGCGTTCGCTCGACGAGATGATGGCCGGGGCGCGCGTCGACGTCGCCCCCTACAAGCGCGATCCGATGGACTTTGTGCTGTGGAAGCCGTCCAAGCCGGGCGAGCCGTCGTGGCCGTCACCTGCCGGCATCGTGGCTCCCGGCCGGCCCGGCTGGCACATCGAGTGCTCGGCGATGGCGTGGAAGCATCTCGGCAAGACCTTCGACATTCATGGCGGCGGCATCGACCTTGTGTTTCCGCACCACGAAAACGAGATCGCGCAGTCGCGCTGCGCGTTTCACACGCCGCTGATGGCGAGCATCTGGATGCACAACGGCTTCCTGCAGGTCGAAGGCGACAAGATGTCGAAGTCGCTGGGCAACTTTGTCACCATCAGAGATCTGCTGAAAGAGTGGCCGGGTGACGTGCTTCGGTTCCAGATGCTGATGACGCATTATCGGCAGCCGATCGACTGGACGAAGGTAGCGACCGAACAGGCCGCGACCGCACTCGACGCGTTCCAGCAGGCCACCAAGATGACCGAGGGCCGCGATGGACGAATCTCGTCGGCGGTGCTGCAGGCGCTGGCGGACGATCTCAACACGCCGCTTGCGATCGCCGAACTGCACCGGCTCGCCGGCGAGGCGCGCAAAGGCGATTTCTACGCGGCCTGCGACCTGAAATCGACGCTGCGTTTCCTGGGCTTAAGCGTCGACGGGGACGGCATCCAGGATTTTCTCAAGCGGCGGCATCCCGATCTGGACGAAGCGAAGATCCAGGCGCTGGTCGACGCCCGTGCGCAGGCGCGCGCGTCGAAGGATTTCGCAGAATCCGACCGCATTCGCGACGAGCTCGCCGCCATCGGCGTGGTGCTCAAGGATTCCAAGGACGGGACGACCTGGGAGATTGCCCGATGAGTGCGCCATTTCGCGAGCTGGCATTGCGGCCGTTCCTTGCCGCGGATACGCCAATCCTCGCTGCCATTTTCGCCGCCAGCATCGAACAATTAACGGCCGACGACTATGACGCGGGTCAGCAGGCGGCGTGGGCGGCGCTTGCCGACGACGAACCGGCGCTTGCCGAGCGCCTTTCGCGGCAACTTACGCTGGTTGCGACCGTCGACGGTGAGCCGGTCGGATTCGCCTCGCTGCGCGGCAAGGACCATATCGACATGCTTTACGTCCACCCGGCGGTCGCGCGCCGAGGCGTGGCGACCTCGCTGGTCGACGCGCTTGAAAAGCTCGCGAGCGCCCGCGGCGCTGCGGAGCTCACGGTCGACGCCAGTGACACCGCCAAGGCATTCTTCGACCGGCGCGGCTACACCGCGCAGCAGCGCAATGCGATCGCGATCGGCAGCGAATGGCTGGGCAACGTGTCGATGCTGAAGAAACTGCCGACAGCACATCCCGAGGGGCTCGTCCAATGACCCGCGAACGTGTCTATCTGTTCGACACCACGCTGCGCGACGGGGCGCAGACGAACGGCGTAGATTTCACGCTCGCCGACAAGCTCGCCATCGCCGGCATGCTCGACAAGCTTGGCATCGACTATGTGGAGGGCGGCTATCCGGGCGCCAACCCGATCGATACCGAACTATTCGGGCAGGATCGCAAGCTCGCAACCACATTCACCGCCTTCGGCATGACGCGCCGGCCGGGACGGTCTACCTCGAACGACCCCGGTCTGGCCGCGCTGCTCGAGGCCAATGCCGACGCGATCTGCTTTGTCGCCAAGTCCTCGGACTATCAAGTCCGTGTTGCGCTCGAGACCACACCGGACGAGAACATCGCCTCCATTCGCGACAGCGTGCGCGCCGCCCGTGCCAAGGGCCGCGAAGTGCTGCTCGATTGCGAGCATTTCTTCGACGGCTACAAGTCAAACCCGCAATTCGCGCTGGCGTGCGCGCGCGCCGCCTATGACGCAGGCGCCCGCTGGGTGGTGCTGTGCGACACCAACGGGGGTGCGCTCCCGCACGAGGTCGAGGCCATCGTGCGCGACGTGGTCAAAGCGATTCCTGGCGACCATGTCGGCATTCACGCGCACAACGACACCGAACAGGCGGTGGCAAACTCGCTCGCCGCGGTGCGCGCCGGCGCGCGCCAGATTCAGGGCACGCTCAACGGACTCGGCGAACGCTGCGGCAACGCTAACCTGGTGTCCATCATTCCGACCCTGAAGCTCAAGCCCGAGTACGCGGAGCGCTTTGACATCGGCGTATCAAACGAAGGCCTCAAGACGCTGACGCATGTGTCGCACGCGCTCGACGAACTGCTCAACCGCGCGTCCGACCGCCACGCGCCCTATGTGGGGGAAAGCGCGTTCGCTACCAAGGCCGGCATCCACGCCTCCGCCATCGTCAAGGATCCGGCAACCTACGAGCACGTCGCGCCCGAGGCCGTCGGCAACCGCCGCAAGCTTCTGGTGTCCGACCAGGCGGGTCGCTCGAATGTCCTCGCCGAGCTCGATCGCATCGGGATCAAGGTCGACAAGGATGACGCCCGCGTGGTGCGTTTGCTCGACGAGGTCAAGGAGCGCGAAGCGGCGGGTTTCGCCTACGAGGCGGCCGATGCGTCGTTCGAGCTGCTGGCCCGCCGGATGCTCGGCACGGTTCCAGACTATTTCGGCGTGGAGACGTTCGACGTGCGGGTCGAGCAGCGGTTCAGCGCCAAAGGCGAGCGCCAGACCGTGACCATGGCGGTGGTCAAAGTGAAGGTCGGCAACGAACACCTGATTTCCGCCGCGGAAGGCAACGGCCCGGTCAACGCGCTCGATCTCGCGCTCCGCAAGGATCTGGGCAAATTCCAGCCCTACATCGCGGGCCTCGAATTGACCGACTATCGCGTACGTATCCTCAATGGTGGGTCCGGCGCGGTGACGCGGGTGCTAATCGAAAGCCGCGATGAAAGCGGCGAGCACTGGACCACGGTCGGCGTGTCGCCGAATATCATCGAAGCATCGTTCCAGGCGCTGATGGATTCGATCGTGTTCAAGCTCGTCCGATCGGGCGCGCCGGCCTGAGGGCGAGCTCGCGCTGGGGCAGACACGGGGATCGACCATGACAACCACGGCCCAATCGTTCGACATCCTGCGCCGGGTTACGACCGCGACCATCACCACGATGCTGCTCAAGAAGGGGATCCGCCGGTGCTGGATGAGCGGCCCAATGCCGTTGACGCCCGGTGGCGAGCGGTTGGTCGGGCCGGCCTTCACGCTGCGCTTCGTTCCGGCGCGCGAGGATCTCGCGACCCCGGAGAGCTGGGGCAATCCGATCTCGACCCGCGCTGCGATCGAGGACATGCCGGCCGGCTGCGTTGCAGTCGCCGACGCCATGGGCGTGACCAGTGCCGGCATTTTCGGCGACATTCTCACCGCCCGGATGATGAAGCGCGGCGTCACAGCGCTCGTCACCGACGGGGCCGTGCGCGACAAGGCGGGCGTACTGGCGTCGCGCCTACCGGTCTGGTGCGCGGGGGTCGCTGCGCCCGCATCGGTCAACGGACTGACCTTCGTTGGCTGGCAGCAACCGATCGCGTGCGGTGGCTGCGCAATCTTCCCGGGCGACGTCATTGTGCTCGATGACGACGGCGCCGTCGTCATTCCGCAGAACCTCGTCGAATTCGTCGCGCACGAGGGTGCCGAGCACGAACTTTATGAGAGCTGGGTCGTGAGCGAAGTGGAACGTGGCGCAAAATTGCCGGGCCTCTATCCGCCCAACGAGGACGCCAAGGCGCGCTACGCGGCCTGGCGCAAGCAGCATAACTAGGCCGCCGCGATTGCGGCACGAGGTCAAGCTCACACACGCCCCAATGTTCTTCATCCTTTCGAAGACGCTCGCATTTTTCACGTTACCGTCGAGTCTCCTGATCATGCTGGCAATAGCCGGCACCGTGCTCCTGTTCACGCGTTTTGCACGCATCGGACGCACGTTCCTCTTGGTTAGCATGCTGGGGTTTGTGGTCTTCGGATTCTCGCCTCTCGGCAAAGTGCTGTTCTGGATGCTGGAAAACCGCTTTCCAGCCTGGAACGCGACGTCGGGTGCGCCGACGGGCTTCATCATTCTGGGGGGCTCGGTTGATCCCGCCATCTCAGCAGCGCACGGTGAGGTGGCGATCACGGACTCGTTTGAGCGGCTGGCTGTCGTGCCCGAGCTTATTAAGCGCTACCCCGGGACGCGGATCATTTTCACCGGCGGCAACGGCACCCTGTTCGGTGGAGGATCGGAGGCTACCTACGTGGAACAATTGTTGGCCCGCTTCGGCGTCGCGTCGGGGCGTGTGGAGTTTGAGGGTCAATCCCGTAACACGCTGGAGAATGCGCAGCTCAGCAAGATCCTCGCGGCGCCTAAAGCCGGTGAACGCTGGGTGGTAGTGACCTCCGCGTATCATATGCCGCGCGCGATGGCCGCGTTCCGGAGCGCCGATTTCGAGGTCGAGGCGTTTCCGGTCGACTGGCAACTTGCCGACCGCAGTGAACTTTATTGGCCGCAACCGTCGATCGTCGAGGGGTTGGCGTTTACCGACCGGACAGCGCGCGAGTTCATTGGGCTCGCGGTCTACCGGTTGACCGGCCGGTCCCGCGAGTGGCTGCCTGGTCCCCGCTGAAGCCCACAGGCTTCCACTTCGCGGATGACGCTTGCGCGGCATCCGGCTAAAACGCCGCGAGACGCTCTCTGGGAGATGGACGATGCCGCAAAACATCGTGGTCCACGTCGACGATTTGGTGAAGGCAGCCGAACGCGAGATCGAAACACTCGACGTTGCCGACGCGATCAAGCTCAGCGGGCGCGACGACGTGGTGTTTGTCGACCTTCGCGATATTCGCGAGCTCGCGCGCGACGGCCGGATGCCCGGCGCATTCCACTGCCCGCGCGGCATGCTGGAATTCTGGATCGACCCCCTGAGCAAGTATCACAAGGAGGCGTTCGCACAGGACAAGCGGTTCGTGTTCTTCTGCGCCGCGGGCGCGCGCTCGGCGCTGGCGACGCAGACCGCCCGCCGCATGGGATTGCGGCCGGTCGCGCATATCAAGGGCGGCTTTGGTGCCTGGAAAGCCGCGGGCGGTGCGGTCGAGTTGCCGGCGGACACGAAATCAAATCCGCGCTAGTGTCCCGATTCCGAAGTTCGCTTTATCTTGCGGCACTCTCTGTAGCGAACTTCGGAATCAAAGGGACACTAGCAAATATATGATCCTAGTGTGGCTTGGGATTTGAAGTTCCCATAACGAGCTGGCCGCGAGACTGATAGGAACTTCAAATCCGCCACACTAGCGGCGCATTGCAACAATGCTGCTCATTCTCGGCAACAAGAACTATTCATCGTGGTCGATGCGGCCCTGGATCGCGATGCGCGTGGCCGGCCTGACGTTCGACGAAGAGGTGATTTCGCTCAATGCGCCGGAGTTCAAGGGCCGCCTGCTCCAGGTCGCCGGCACCGGCAAGGTCCCGACCTTGATCGACGGCGACGTCCGCGTCTGGGAATCGCTCGCGATCCTCGAATATCTGGCTGAAAGATTTCCAGACGCCGGACTGTGGCCGGCCGACCCGAAGGCGCGCGCGCACGCGCGCGTGATCGCGAACGAGATGCACGCGGGGTTCCTGCCCCTGCGCCGGGCTTGCCCAATGAACATGTGGCGTCCGGTGAAGAAACTCACGCTGAGCGACGACGTGGCTGCCAACGTCCGCCGCATCGACGCGATGTGGACGGATTGCCGCGCGCGCGTTGGCGCGGGCGGACCGTTTCTGTTCGGCCGCTTCACAACCGCCGACGCCATGTATGCGCCGGTGGTATCGCGGTTTCACACCTACGGCGTCGACGTGGGTCCCGCGTCACGCGCCTACATGGAGGCCGTGATGGCGCTGCCGGCCTGGCGCGAATGGCGTGCCGCGGCGCTCAAAGAGCCCTGGGTGCTGCCGGAAGACGAGCCCGATTGGCCGCAGGTGCTGCGCGAGCAGGCGTGAAAAGCGTTACCCACTCGCCAACTTCTCCTGCAGTTCGACCAGCAACGGCCGTTGGTACACGATGATCTTATCCAGCGCTGCGTCGACGCCGAACCATTGCGCGCGGTCGACTTCAGGAAAGCTTTGACGCCGGCCGGAGCGCGGCGGCCATTCGATCTCGAAGGTATTGCTGGCGAGTTCGGCCGGATCGAAGTCGCCCGCGCACGCGAATGCATGCACAATCTTTCCGCTCGTTTGCGTCACCGGCCGGAGTGGCAGGAATGGGCCCGCTGCCGTAAAGCCGGTCTCCTCGGTGAACTCGCGTTGCGCCGTCGCCAGCAGATCGGGGTCGGCAGCGCTTTCAGCCAATCCCTTGGGAATGGTCCACGCGCCGGTATCTTTCTTCGCCCAGAATGGGCCGCCCGGATGCGCGAGCAGAACGTCGACGCCCTCGGCACTGCGCCGATAAACCAGCAAACCGGCGCTGATTTGGGCTCGGCGAGCTGCCCGCGCCATCAGGTCACGGCCGCCGGCGCGATGGCGTCGATGTCCGTCACCACGTCGATAATAGCCGGGCGGTTCGCGGCGAGCGCATGTGCCAGCGCCGGCGCAAGCTGCCCGGGCTGCTCGACGCGGAGCCCGAGCGCACCAATCTCCTCTGCAATGCGCGCGAAATTGACGTTGCGGTAGGTCCACAACTCGCGCGCCTGTTGGGTTTGCTCGCCGCCGTAGGCGCGGTCGAAGCCGCGCTTGGATTGATTGCCGCCGCTGTTGTTGTTGACCACCGTCACGGTGTTGATTCCCCAGCGCACCGCGGTTTCGATTTCCGCGATGTGGTACCAAAACCCGGCATCGCCGGTGAACACCACCACCGGGCGGTCCGGGCAGGCGCATTTGGCGCCGAGGCCGGCCGGAAACGCCCACCCCAGATGCCCTGCGCTGCGCAAATAGCTCTGCTGTGCACTGGTGAGATCGAACATACCGCCCATCCACATGCCGGCGTGACCGGTGTCGACCACGACGATCGCATTGCCCGGCATGTCCCGCGTCAGGTCGTGGCAGATGCGCTCCGGTCTGATCGGGACTGCGTTCGACGTCAGTGCACCCGCGTATTTGGTGCGCCAATCGCGGCAGATCGTCTGCGTCTCGGCAATCCATGGTTTGCGCTTGCCGGCGCCGGCGTGATCCGCGTGCTTTGCCATGAGGGCGAGCGTTGCCTTCGCATCGCCGAGCACCGCAGCCTTGAGCGGATAATTGCGTCCGAGTGCCTGCGGATCGATATCAATCTGAATCGCCGGCGTGCCGATCTTCGGCACCTCCCAGAAATGCGTGGTCATGCCGCCGGTCTCGGTGCCGATGAAACACACGATATCGGCGCGGTTGACGACGCGGTTGGCGCTTTCGCGCGAATAGGTGCCGGCGACGCCGACGCTGAGCGGATGATTTCCCGCAATCGCGTCCTTGCCGTTGAGCGAGGTCGCGACTGGAACCTGCAAGGCTTCCGCCAGCGCGACGAGCTCGGGCCCCGCGCCGGAGGCGCGCACGCCGCCGCCGGCGACAATCACGGGACGCTCCGCCTGCGCCAACAACGCCAGCGCGGCCGTCACCGCCGCGGCTTCCGGCTGCGGCCGGAACGGCGGCACGCGCGCAAACCCCGCCTCAACGAGCGGTTCCAGCTCGGCCTCCTCGGCATCGATCTGACCCTCGTTGCCGCGAAATTGCAGATGCACCGGGCCCGGCGTGCCGCTGACCGCGACCCGGAACGCCTGCCGCACCATGTCGGGAAACCGCGCGACGTCGTCGACGGTGGCATTCAGTTTGGTCACCGGTTCGAACGCGGGTACGTCGTCGATCTCCTGATAGACCTTGCGGAACTTGGTCCTGGGCTCGCGGCCGCCCGTGAATGCGATCACCGGCGAATGCGCGAGGTAGGCATCGCGCAGGCCGGCGGCGAGATTAAGCGCCCCGATCACCTGCGCCATGCAGATGCCGGGCTTGCCGGATGCGCGCGCATAACCATCGGCCATGTAGGCGGCAGCTTTCTCGCCGTGCGCGTGGATCCGCTTGATCGCGGTACGCCGCTCCATCTCGGCGAGCGTTCGGCGCAGCACCGCCGGCACCATGAAGACGTGGGTTACGCCATAACCGTCGAGCATGTCGGCGAGACATTGCGCGCCGGTCATGCGGCGATTGTGTCCAAGCATGATGATCGTCGCTCTATTTGATGGCCAATGGATTGGTGGGCGAGCCGACCGCGCCGGTGATCGGGATCGCGGGGGCGACGAACATGAATTCGTAGACCCGATCGCGGGCGCAGTCTTGCGCAAGTTCGGCGAGGTAGAAGATCTCGCCCATGGTGATGCCCTTGATCGGGATCGTGATCCAATGCCAAGGCTGGTTGATGCCGGCCTCGGTTTCGTTCGGCCGCACTTCGCACCCCCAGGTGTCACTAGCGATCGCGGCGATTTCCTTGCTGTGGATCCACTCCAACGTTTCGAACGAAAACCCCGGCGCGTCGCCGCCTGGATAGCCGTCCCAGCTCTTGGCGGCGAGACAGCGCTCCATCTGGCCGGTTCGCACGATCACATAGTCGCCGCGCTTGACGCTGACACCCTGCGCTTTGCAGGTTTGCTCGAGATCGGCGCTGGTGACGGCGTAGCCGTCCTCCAGCGCGTCCTTGCCGAGCGCACGCGCGACGTCGAGGAATACGCCGCGCCCGACCATCTTGTTCTTGGTTTTCTCGATCCCGCATTTTTGCGCACCGAAGCTCGTGACTTCGCGGCAGTCATACCCGTTCCACATGAAATTCTCGTAGAACACGTGGCCGAGGCCGTCCCACTGGGTGCCGCACTGCAACGGCATGACGACCATATCGTCGGCCGCGCGAATTCCGCGATGATCGAGCACGCCTGCGTAGGCGTCGGTGCCGGTGCGCAGCATGACGTGCAGCGGATTGATGCGTCCGAGTGCCGGATAGGCTGACTTGGCGCCTTGCGGCCCGTGCTGGTCGAAGTTGAGCGCGAGCGAAATCACCTTGCCTTGGCGCACCAGCCTGGCGGCGGCGATGATGTCGTCCGGCGTCGTGTAGTTGAGCGTGCCGATTTCGTCGTTTGCTCCCCACTTGCCCCAATTCTTGTATTTCTCCGCCGCGTTGCGCAGGTCCTGACGCGTGAATTTCCTTGCCATGCATTTCCCCGTTGGATCGCCTTGCAGACAAAAATGATGATAGCATTGGCGCAAAACCACGGGAGGGTGCCATGGCAGGGCGCATTCGCAAGCTCGTCGCCCTTGTCACGCTCGGGCCGATGCTCGCGATCTTCGCGGGACCAGCCAGCGCCGAGACCTATCCGGCGCGCTCGGTGCGTATGATCGTGCCGTTTGCTGCGGCTGGCCCGACCGACGTGATCGGGCGGATCGTTGCGCAAAAGCTCTCCGAAGATCTCGGGCAGCAGTTCTATGTCGAAAATGTCCCCGGAGGGGGCGGCAATACCGGCACTGCGCAAGCCGCCAAATCGGCTGCCGACGGCTACACGATCCTGGTCGTCAGCACGGGCTTCATCATCAACCCCAGCCTCTACGCCAAGATCCCGTACGACCCGTTCAAGGATTTCGCGCCGGTCACGTTGATTGCGGCGTCGCCGAATGTGCTGACGGTGTCGCCCTCCGTGCCGGCCAAAAGCGTCAAGGAACTGATCGCTCTGATCAAGGCAAATCCGGGCACATACAGTTTCGCTCAGCCTGGTACCGGCTCAACGCCGCACCTCTCGGGCGAATTGTTCAAACTCAGCTTCGGCCTCGACCTCGTCATGGTGCCGTTCACGGGGGCTGGGCCGGCCATCACATCGACCATCGGCGGTCACACGCCGATTGCCTTCACCGCGCTGCCGCCGGCGCTCGCCAGCATTCAGGAAGGCAAGCTTCGCGGTCTGGCGGTGCTCACCGGAAAGCGGGTTGCCGGGCTGCCCGACGTCCCCACCATGGCGGAGGCGGGCGTTCCCGATCAGGAAGCCGACACCTTGACGGGAATCGTGGTCCCGGTCGGAACGCCACCGGAGATTGTCGATCTGCTGCACCGGGAGATCGTCAAGATCGTCGCGCTTCCCGACGTGCAGGAGAAGCTCACCGCGCTCGGGTTCATTGCGATCGCGGACACGCCGGCCGAGTTTGCGGCGCGCCTCAAGGCCGAGTTCGCAAAATGGGCCAAGGTGATCAAGGATGCCGGCATTAAGGCGGACTAATGCTGCCGATCTGAAGATATTGGTCCCCTACCGCACCGGGTGCGGCACTTTTGCGTCTTCGTGCCCAAAAATTTCCAAAAACCGCTGTGGTTCTGTATATACCCGGCTGCCAACGGCTCCCGGACCGCTGGCGGGGGTCGATAACAATTCGGGTTGTTCCAAGGAGAAGCTTTGCCATGCGCGTTCGCCTTCTCGCGATCGTCCCCGCATTCTTGTGCCTCGTGTCGACCGCGTTCGCCGCCGATCGGCCGGACGTGAAGGGACTCTATTTGCTCGCCGACTATCCGGCAGTCTCGGTCCAGCCGGGCACCACCGCCAACATTCCAATCAAGCTGCAGAATTATGGAGTAGCCCCCGAACGGTTCCAGCTGTCCGTGTCGGGAGTGCCCGCGGGTTGGACCGCGACGCTTCTCGGCGGCGGTCAGCCGATCGCAGCCGCGATGCCGGCAACCGATGCGGGCGTCAGCCTTGAATTGCGTTTGGATGTGCCGGCCAACGCCGGTGCCGGAACGCAGACGCTGACCGTCAGCGCGGAAGGGCAGGGCAACACGGTGAGCTTGCCGATCGCGGTGACGCTTGCGCAGAAACTTCCGGCCAAGCTCAAGGT
>DATIPA010000123.1:0-17627 GCA_035472475.1 Xanthobacteraceae bacterium
GGCCGGACAAAAACGTGGGGCGCAATCTGGAGGGCAGCTTTGGTCTGTGGGTGTCCATCGAACCCATCGATGGCCATTAGCAATGCGCCGATGCCTGAGGGCTCAATAATCGCCGCGTGATGCTTTACCCTCAGCGCAATCAGAGCGCCTCTGAGATCGACTGAGATGTCGCGGGTGGCGCGGCCCGTAGCGATCGCAAACCTAAAAACCATTCCGCAAGTACTGCGAAGTCGCCTTGCACTCTCGTATCGGCCCCGTTCTTCAAATCGGCGCAACGCTGCCAGTAATTCGACTGCTGTGACCTCACCCACCGGCCGCTGTCCAAATGCATCGAATGCGACTTCAAGTAGCCAACGATTCTTGTCGAGCGTGGTCTGCGCGCGACCCTCGACCCGGTGTTTTTCGAGAAGCTGTTCAGCGACCACGCGAAAGCTATTTTCCCCGGCCTTCGCGATGACCTTGTCCAACTTGCGTTGCGCCGAGGGATCAGTGCCGTCCGCGAGCAATTTCTTTGCACGGTCGCGCCTTGCTCGCGCCTCGCCAAGCGTGACGATTGGATAAAGACCGACGCCCAGTGATTTTTGTTTGCCGTTGTAGCGATAGGCTAAGCGCCACGCTTTCGTGCCGTTCGGCGTGACGAAGAGATACAGCCCTCCGCCGTCGGTGACCTTTCGTGGTTTCGCTAACGGCTTGATTGTACGGACGTATGCGTCTGTCAGCGGCATGGTCTCGGTCAGTTTGTTGGTATCGATGTTGGCATCGTCATTTGTACCAACAAAAATACCAACAAATGTTCCGGCTGCCTACGGATGACCGCAGACGGCAGAGACCAACAAACCCCGTAAATTCAACGTATTATCAGACGATCGCGAACATCAGCGAATAAAGGAGAACATCGCTGTGGTGCCCAGGGGCGGAATCGAACCACCGACACCGTGATTTTCAGTCACGTGCTCTACCAACTGAGCTACCTGGGCGCCGGCCGCGAAACGAAGGTTCGCGCGGCGCCGGGCGTTATAAAGGCTCGGTTGAGGCCTGTCCAGCAACGCAAATCGGTCGCGGCGACACGCCCGCAACGCGCTCACTGGGATCGCTGGTCGCCTGGATCGACATCATCCGGGCCAGCCTCATCCGCCTCGTTATCGTCCTGCTCCGCGGCCGGGATCGCGTAACCGCCGCCCAGCCAGCGGTGCAAGTCGATATCGGCGCAGCGGCGCGAGCAGAACGGCCGAAATTGCTCGACGCGCGGCTTGCCGCAGATCGGGCACGGATTCGCAGTCTTGGCACGCCCGTTCAATGGGTGGCTCTCATCCAGCAGCAGGGCACCATAGTCGCCATCTCATCTTTGGATACGCCTCGGCTTGCAAAAGACCCGCTCAAGCCGCCGCGTTGACCCAGCCGAAATGGATCGGATAGCGCTCGCCTGCAAGCAGCGAAATCGTCTCGTAGAGCGGGAGGCCGACCACGTTGCTGTAGGACCCAACCAGCTTGACGATGAACGAGCCTGCAATGCCCTGCGCCGCGTAGCCACCAGACTTGCCACGCCATTGGCCGGAGGCGAGGTACGACTCGATGTCCTGCTCCGACAGCCGTTTGAAGCGCACCCGCGATTCCACCAGCCTCTGGCGGAACCCCTGCTTGGGCGTGACCAGGCAAACGGCGGTGAAGACCTTGTGGTTGCGACCGGACAGGAGACGGAGGCATTGGCCGGCCTCGTCCATCAACTCGGCTTGCGGGAGAATGCGCCGGCCGACCGCGACCACCGTGTCGGCGGCGAGGATGAAGGCGCCCTTAAGTTCGTCGTCCTTGCGCACGCTCGCGAGCGCGGCTTCGGCCTTGAGCCGCGCCAGCCGGTTGGCGCAAGCGCGCGGCAGCTCGCCCTTGGTCGGCGTCTCGTCAATGTTGGACGGCAACAGCAGGTCGGGCTCAATGCCGATTTGATTGATCAGACTGAGCCGGCGCGGCGATCCGGAGGCAAGAACGAATTTCGTACGGCCGATCATTAACACCTCTGGTGGACCGCGCTCGCGGTCGGTCGTGGTCGCTGGGCGCGGGAGTGCGCGGCGATCTGGTTGGGGTTCGATTTATTTGAAGGCGATAGGTGATGCGGCCTTTGCTCTGGTCATAGAGCCCCCGATTCCTCGTTAACTCCATGGTAGGGTGGCGGAAATTAGCGGAATCGGCCCGGCCGGACAACAGCCGCCAAGGACGCCGCTACCCCCTGCGGGCGGCGCCTATTCATTGCCGGTCGACGCCGACGCAAAGCGCTTCTTGATGCGCGCCAGCAGCTGATCACGCACGGCCCGGTACGCGTCGAGCCGCTGCTCGCGGTTGCCCGACGCGTCGGTCGGATCGGGCGTCGGCCAGTATTCGACGTCGACCGCCAGCACTCGGGTCAGTTCGAGGGCGCGGTGATGCGCTTCTGGGGACAGCGAGATGATGACGTCGAAGTTGAGCCCCTCCCAGTCTTCGAGTTCCTCGAATGTCTTGGGCCTGTGCTTGGCGATATCGAGGCCGAGTTCTTCCATCACCGCGACCGCGAACGGATCGAGCTCGCCCTTGCGTACGCCCGCGGAGGCGACGTAGACGCTGGTCCCGAATAAATGCTTGAACATGCGTTCGGCCATCGGCGAGCGCACGGTGTTGAGACCGCAGGCGAACAACACGGCCTGCGGCCGTCCCCCGCCCGCCATCGATCAGCCCTTCCAATGCAGAACGCAGATCAGCGTGAACAGCCGGCGCGCAGTGTCGACGTCCATTTCGACCTTGTGCCGCAGCCGCTCCATCAGAAGTTCGGAACCTTCGTTGTGGAGACCGCGCCGGCCCATGTCGATCGCCTCGATCCGATCGGGGCTCGCGGTGCGAATGGCCGCATAGTAGCTGTCGCAGATCAGGAAATAGTCCTTCACGATGCGACGCAGCGGGCCGAGCGAGAGATGATGCGCGACCACGGGCGTGCCGTCGGCGAGCTTGATGTCAAACACCAGCCGGTTGCTCGTGATCGACAGCGCGAGTTCGTAAGGCCCGCCTTCGTGGCCGCGCGGTTGGAACGAATTCTCCTCGAGCAGATCGTAGATCGCGACTGCGCGCTCGTGCTCGACGTCAGGGTTGGATCGGCCGATCGACCCCTCGTCGAGGGTCACTTTCACAAGACGATGCCGATCGGACGAGCTCATCGCCGATTGAGCCGCACCGCGACCGAACGGGCGTGAGCATCAAGCCCCTCGGCTTCTCCGAGCGCGATGGCGGCAGGGCCGAGTTGCGCGAGCTGTTCGGCGCCGCATTTGAGGATCGAGGTGCGTTTCATGAAGTCGAGCACGCCGAGACCCGATGAAAAGCGCGCCGACCGCGCAGTCGGCAACACGTGATTGGAGCCCGCCACGTAGTCGCCGATCGCTTCCGGGGTGTGTGCGCCGATGAAGATCGCTCCGGTATTGCGAACCTTGTCGGCGAGTTGCTCGGCGCCGGCCGCCATGATTTCGAGATGCTCGGGGGCAATCGCGTCGATTAGCGGAATCGCTTCGCCAAGATCGCGCACCAGTACGATCGCTCCGTAGTCGCGCCAGGACGCGCGCGCGGTCGCGGCACGCCGCAAGGTTGCGAGCTGTGCCGCCACTGCCCGTTCGACGTCGTCCGCGTGTGCGGAATCGTCGGTGATCAGGATCGACTGCGCGGCCGTATCGTGTTCGGCTTGCGCCAGCAGATCGGCGGCGACCCAATCGGGGTTCGCGCTGGCATCGGCGAGGATCAGCACTTCGGACGGTCCCGCGATCATGTCGATGCCGACCTTGCCGAACACCAACCGCTTGGCGGCCGCCACATAGGCGTTGCCTGGGCCGACGATTTTGTCGACGGCGCGAATGCTCTGGGTGCCATAAGCGAGCGCCGCGATTGCCTGCGCGCCGCCGATGCGAAAGATCTCATCGACGCCGGCGAGCTGCGCGGCCGCGAGCACCAGCGGATTGAGCTTACCGTCCGGCGCCGGCACGACCATCACCAAGCGGGCAACGCCAGCGACCTTGGCCGGCACCGCGTTCATCAGCACCGACGACGGGTAGGCCGCGGTACCGCCCGGAACATAGACGCCGACGGCCGCGACCGGCGTCCAGCGATAGCCAAGCTCAACGCCGATCGCATCGGTGAACCGCTGATCCTGCGGCAGTTGCCGGCGGTGATAGGCCTCGATGCGCCCGTGGGCGAGACGCAAGGCGGCGAGCGTGCCACCCTCGCATTGCGCATAAGCGGCATCGATCTCAGCCGCGCCCACGCGCAGCAAGGCTGCGTTGAGATCAACGCGATCAAACTTTTTGGAAAGCTCGATCAGCGCCGCATCGCCGCGCCTGGCGACATCCGCCACGATCGCGCGGACAGTAGAATCGACGTCCTCCGCCGCTTCGCGCTTGGTACCAAGAAATTCGTGGAAACGCGCGCCAAAATCGGAGCTGCGCGTATCGAGCCGGATCGGCATAGGTCGGTTGGTCCCAATGTCCCGAGTCCGAAGTTCGCAATACCTTGCAACACCCTCTGATACGAACTTCGGAATCAAAGGGACACTAGCAAATCTAGGTTTTCTCGTGTGGTTTTTGGATTTGAAGTTCCTATGCGAATGAGCGCGCGCTGTAGGAACTTCAAATCCACCACACGAGGTCAGCCCTGCGTCCGACCCTCATGACGCGGCAATCAGGCAACGTCAACGGCGGCTTTCGGCGACTTCCTTGGAATGGTCCGGACAGTGCGTGGTCGCCCAGGCCGGTCCGAGATCGGCGATTTCGGCTTCCAGGCATTCAACGTCGAGCCGCAACATCCCGCCGCCCGAGAACGTCAGAACGATCGACCCGGCTGGCGGATCGCTTTCCACGAAGTCGACCGCAAGCAGGCTGAGTACGCAATCCTTGTCGGCCTGGTGAACGTTTCGGCACTTCACGCTGTTGACCTGTTCAAACCGCACCGCTGTCCGCCGGCGCTGGTATTGCGGGTTGCAACAACCAGCGGCCTCCCAATCGAACCGGTTGAGCCCCAGCACCACGCGCTTCTCGCCGCGCAGCCAAACAATGTCGCCGACATTGACCACAGCGTCCTGCAGGTGAGCTGAAATGACCTCGAGGTCGTCCTTGTCGAGCGCGATCAGTTTGAGGGGTTCCATGGCGCAACATCCTGCTCTGCGATCAAAGCTAGGAAGCGGCCGATGCGAGCGCAAGATCTGTAAAACAACCTATGGCCGCTGACCGAGCGGTCAGTGTTGCCCTACTGGGCTTTGCGGTTGCGTTTTCGCTCCACGAAAACGGCGCCCTGTGCCGAGTAGACCAGTTCGCCGGCCTGGTTTGTCCCGGTGGTCTGGGAGACCACGAGCCCGTAGCCCGGCGGGCCGGCGTCGCGCAGGTCCTTGATCTCCAGCGCATAGGAAATCGTGTCCCCGGCGTAAACCGGCTTGAACCAGCGCAAATCGCGCACGCCCGGCGAAGGCCCGATGTTCGGCACGTCCTGGCCGCTGGCCTGCAGGGCCGCCATGTCGCGCTGGTTGCCGAGCGCAATGAGGCGCATGCAGACTGCGCCGGTCTGCCAGCCCGACGCGCACAAGCCTCCGAAGTGAGAGCGCGCAGCCGCTTCCTCGTCGATATGAAAGAGCTGCGGGTCATAGCGCCGTGCGAACGCCTTGATGCCCTCGGCCGTGAAGGTGTGGCTGCCGAGCTCCCGGCGCTCGCCAATTCGCAGGTCCTCGAAAAACTTCATGCTGATGCACCCGCGTGCGCTGATGTTCGGCGCGCGAACATCATATTGGTACGCGAGGTCATGACGCAGGTTCCGACGTCGTTGAGCACTTCGAAAAACAAGCCGACGAAACCGAGAAGCGGTCGGCTTTGAGATGCCTTTTTGTCGACAACGGTCACACGCACGCGAAGTACGTCGCCCGGACGCACTGGCGCGAGCCAGCGGATCTCTTCGACGCCCGGCGCACCCATGGACGAGGAGTTGAGCACGAAGCCATCGGCAACGATGCGCATCATGATCGCGCAGGTGTGCCAGCCCGATGCGCACAGCCCCCCGACCATCGTGGCGCGCGCCGCCTCTTCGTCAAGGTGCATGGGTTGCGGATCAAATTCGGCGGCAAACGCCTTGATGTCCTCGGCGCTGACAGGCTGGCGACCGTATTCATTGACCTGGCCGACCGCAAAATCCTCCCAAAAGAGCTTCGCCATGAGCACCCGTGCCACGTAGAGCGTATTCGCCCTGTAATGCCACGGACCGCGGCGCCACTTCTACCGCGTTGACCCAGTGGTGCGGGGCAGGCAGTCTCTGCGCGCATGCTGCCTGCGGCAGGCGACCGGGCGCATGAGGAGGGCCGGTATGTTCGACATTCGCGACTTGTTCCAGTGGGAAAGGTTCATTACGCCGTCGATCATCCGGGTGTTTTTCTGGCTGGCGTTCTTTGTTGCTCTCGTGGCCGGCGCCTTTGGGGTTGTTGCCGGCCTGCAGCTGCTGCCGTTCAACCCGCTCGCGGCCTTTCTGGTGGTGATCCTGAGCATTTCGGGCGCCTGCCTCGCCGTGCTGTCGGCCCGGCTGGCGGCCGAGTTTGTGCTGATTACCTTCCGTGTGAACGATCATCTCGGCGCGCTGCGCAGCCGCGCCGAGATGTAGCTCGTAGCAAGCTCAGGTCGCGAACCGGAAGTGCAACACGTCGCCGTCGGCGACGACATATTCCTTCCCCTCAAGCCGCATCCTGCCCGCGTCGCGCGCACCGGCTTCGCCGCCGCAGGCAACGTAGTCGCGATAGGAGATCGTTTCGGCGCGAATGAACCCGCGCTCAAAGTCCGTATGGATGACGCCGGCCGCCTGCGGCCCGCGCGTCCCGCGGGTCACGGTCCAGGCGCGCGCTTCCTTGGGTCCCGCGGTGAAGAAGGTAACAAGATCGAGCAGCGCATAACCGGCGCGGATCAGGCGATCGTGACCGGGCTCGGTCAGCCCAAGATGAGCCAGATAATCGGCGCGTTCGTCGGCCGGAAGGACGGCGATCTCGGCCTCGATCTGCGCCGAGATCACGACGCACCCTGCTTGCTCGTCCCGGGCGCGCGCTTCGACCTTCAGCGAGTAGCCGTTGCCGGTTGCGGCTGACGCCTCGTCGACATTGCAGACGTAAAGCATCGGCTTCGAAGTCAAAAGACCGAGCTGAGCGAACAAGCGCGCTTCCTCGGGCTTGCGCTCGAGCAGGCGGGCCGGTTTGCCGTCACGCAGCAGCGCGAGCGCGCGCGTCACGAGGTCGAGGGTTTCCTTCGCCTCCTTGTCAGCGCCCCGCGCCTTTTTCTCGAGGCCGTCGACGCGCCGTTCCAAACTGTCGAGGTCGGCGAGCATCAATTCGGTTTCGACCGTGTCGATATCGGCAATCGGGTCGATCTTGCCGGCTACGTGCGTCACGTCGCTGTCTTCGAAGCAGCGCACCACATGGGCGATGGCATCGACCTCACGGATGTTGGCGAGGAACTGATTTCCGAGACCCTCGCCCTTGGATGCGCCGCGCACCAGCCCGGCAATGTCGACGAAGGTGAGCCGGGTCGGTACGATCTGGACCGACTTGGCGAGCTTGGCGAGTTCATCAAGCCGCGGATCGGGAACTGCCACCTCGCCGACATTGGGCTCGATGGTGCAGAACGGGTAGTTCGCCGCCTGCGCTGCCGCGGTCTCGGTCAGCGCGTTAAACAGCGTCGATTTGCCGACGTTCGGCAGGCCGACGATACCGCATTTAAAACCCATGGGGTGTTCCGCAATCGTTGCGTGCGATATGTGCGCGTGGATAGGTGACGTTTCAGTCCGGCGCATCGGCGCCCGGCGATGGTCCGCCGAACCCCTTGGCCTGCATCGCGAGATGCACCTTGTTCTGAAAGCTCGAGTCAGCGTCCGTAACCAGCAATGCGATATTGTCGGCGACGACATCGCAGAGTGCCTCGACCCAGGGCCGCTCACTTTTGGCAAAATCGCTCAGCACGTAGTCGTGCACCAGGTCCTTGTGGCCCGGATGGCCGATGCCGATGCGCACGCGCTTGTATCCATTGCCGACGTGGGCCGTGATGGATCGCAGCCCGTTATGACCCGCATCGCTGCCCCCGATCTTGACGCGCAGCTTGCCTGGCGCGAGGTCGAGCTCATCATGAAACACAATTACGTCGGCGGGTTCGAGCCTGTAGAAATGAGTCTGTTCGGCTACCGCCAGTCCGGACTCGTTCATGTAAGTATCGGGCTTGATCAACAGCACGCGTTCGTCGCCGATTCGCCCTCCCGCGCCGACGCCGCGATGAAAGGGAAGCCGGTGCAACGCGCTCTGATGGCGGCGCATAATCTCATCCACCACCATAAAACCGACGTTGTGTCGGTTGCGCTTATAGCGCTCGCCTGGATTCCCCAGCCCGACGAGCACACGCATGAGAGGGTTGTTCCTGGCGAAGAAGTTTACGCTCGGCTTTCCGGCACGTTGGCCTTGAGCTGGGCTGGGTGAAGACCGCGTCTTGCCTATCACGCTGATGCGGAAGGTGCGCGCCCTTGCACGGCAAGGGCGCCCCCAATTCAGCCGGCAGGCGCGCCTACTTCTTCTCCGCCTTGTCCGCAGCCGGAGCAGCGGCACCGGCGGCCGGAGCGGCGGCACCCGCAGGCGGGGCCGCACCTGGAGCACCAGCCGGCGCTGCACCGGCGACAGGAGCCACAGCGGCAGCAGCCGCAGCCGCGGCAGCAGCTTCGGCCGCGGCCTTCAGTTCTTCGGCGTAGCCCGACGGCGGCACGACCGTGACCAGCGTCGCATCGGCGTGCACGACCGGCCGCACCGAGGCCGGCAACGTAACGTCGCTCAGATGCTTGGAGTGGCTGATCTCGAGGCCGCTGACGTCCACCTCGATCGCCTCCGGGATCTGGTCGGCCGGGCACACGACGTCGAGCGCATGGGTGACGATGTTGATCGTGCCACCACGTTTCACGCCCGGCGACTGCTCGACATTGATGACGTGAATCGGAATCCTGACCCGAATCGTGGCGCCCTCACCCAACCGCATGAAGTCGACGTGCACCGGATGTTCCCGCACCGGGTCGAGCTGGAAATCGCGCGGGATGACGCGATGCTTGCTACCCTCGAGCTCAAGATCGTAGAGCGTGGTAAGGAAGCGGCCGGCGAAAATGCGCTGCTTGAGTTCGGCGGCATCGATCGAAATCGACACCGGGGGCTGTTGATTACCGTAGATCACGCCCGGCACGCGGCCGGTGCGACGCACAGCCCGTGCGGCCCCCTTGCCGCGCTGCGGACGAGGCGTCGCCTTGAGTTCCTTGACGGACGTCATGGTCGAATCCTGAGGTTTCGTGGTTGCAACAAAAATGACCGGTTTCCCGGTCGCTCGCGGCCAACCTCCAGGGGTGTTGATACGGCCGCGCGCGGCTTATAGCCCCGCAAGGTCCAAAACACAAGGAAACGCAGCACCCTGGTCGCAGCCGGTTTTGGCGAGATCTGGCCCGGCCCCCGGGGCCGGCTCGGTCGACCTGCTAGGGCTTAGGCCGCGCCTCCAAAACCGCGATCCGAGCCTTTAGCTCCTCGTTTTCCTCGCGCGCCAGGCGCGCCATCTCTTTGACCGCCTCGAATTCCTCACGCGTGACCACGTCGAGTTCACGCAGCATACGCTCGGCCTGGGTGCGGAACAGTGTCTCGACCTCACGCCGCATCCCTTGCGCGGCGCCGGCGGCATCGTTCATCAGCCGCGCCATTTCGTCAAAGAACCGGTTACTGGTTTGTGCCATCGACTTGTCTCCGGGAATGCGGTTCGCGTATGCAGACAATGGCCTCGCATCCGCACGCCCGCAAGGTATCAATGTCGCTGCTGATCCTGCCGTTCCCTGCATTCGACCCGGTGTTGATCTCGATTGGCCCCTTTGCCATTCGCTGGTACGCGCTCGCCTACATTTTCGGCATCTTGTTTGGTTGGCTATATGCCCGCGCCATCATTCGCAACGAAGCCGTTTGGGCTGGAGCGCCGCCGCTCAAGGTTGCCGACTTCGACGACTTCGTCGTCTGGGTGACGCTCGGCATCGTGCTAGGCGGACGCCTGGGTTACATCCTGTTCTACAACTTCGACCATTTCGCGGCTCATCCACTGGAGATGCTGGAAGTCTGGAAGGGCGGCATGTCATTTCACGGCGGGTTCCTCGGGTGCGTCCTTGCGGTGGTTCTGTTTGCTCGCAGCCGCGGCATCTCGATCCTGTCGCTCGGCGACATTACCTGCGCGGTCGGACCGATCGGCCTGTTCCTTGGTCGCATCGCCAACTTCATCAATGGAGAGCTGTGGGGCCGGCCGGCTGACGTGCCTTGGGCGATGGTATTTCCGAGCGGTGGACCGGTTCCGCGTCACCCCAGCCAGCTTTATGAGGCTGCGCTCGAAGGCATCCTGCTGTTTACTTTGTTAGCGGTTGCGATTCGGATGGGGGCACTCAAGCGTCCAGGGTTGATTATCGGCCTGTTTGCGATGTTGTATGCGGCGATGCGCTCGTTCTGCGAATGGTTTCGTGAACCCGACGCCCAACTCGGGTTCCTGTTCAACAATTGGCTCACCATGGGAATGCTGCTGTCGGTGCCGCTGTTCCTGACCGGCGCGGCGTTCGCAGCGGTAGCCTTGCGCAAGCCGCGACATCAATGAACGCTCAGGACAAAACGCCGCTCGCGGTCGAGGTGCGCCAGCTGATCGAACTGCGCGGTCCGATGCCGTTGTCCAGATACATGTCGTTGTGCCTGACGCATCCGGAACATGGCTACTACATGAGCCGGGATCCGTTTGGCGTGGCGGGTGATTTCACCACGTCGCCCGAGATCAGCCAGATGTTTGGCGAACTGATCGGCCTGTGGGCGGCGGCGGTCTGGCAATCGATGGGCGCGCCGGAGAAGGTCAATCTGGTCGAACTCGGCCCCGGCCGCGGCACATTGCTGGTCGACGCGTTGCGCGCTGCCAAAGTCGTGCCCGCGTTCGAGCAGGCGATCAGCCTTCACCTCGTGGAGACGAGCCCGGTGCTGCGCGAATTGCAGCGTCTGAAGCTTGGCCAGACGGAAACCATCAGGTGGTACGACTCGGTCGAGGCCCTGCCCTCCGAGCCAGCCATCGTGGTGGCGAACGAATTCTTCGACGCTATTGCGATTAACCAGGCGATCAAGCAGGCCGACGGCTGGTATGAACGCACCGTCACCATCGATGGCAGCGGAGAGCTCGTGTTCGGCACGAGCAAGGCCCCGCTGCCGGAATTCGAGCAGACCTTGCCCGAGAGCGTCCGCGGCGCGCCATTGGGCGCGATCTTCGAATGGCGCTCCAACCGGGTTGCGTACGAACTGGCGCGCCGCGTCAAGCTGGGCGGGGCGGCGTTAATCGTCGACTACGGCCACACGCGAACCGACGTGGGCTCGACCTTTCAGGCGCTGCGCAATCACAGTTACGACGATCCACTGGGGGCTCCGGGATTGGCCGATCTCTCAGCCCATGTGGATTTCGAGGCACTGGCGCATGCCGCCGCAAGTTTGGGAGCCCGCGTGCACGGCCCGGTCGAGCAGCGCGTGTTTCTGATCAATATCGGCATCGAAAAGCGCGCACTCGGGTTGAAATCGGGCTCGCCCGAGCGCACGGCGGAGATCGACTCCGCGCTGGCGCGCCTGACCGCCGAGGGAGAAACCGGAATGGGCCAAATGTTCAAGGCCTTGGCGCTGTCCGATCCGAAGCTTGCCTCGTTGCCGGGCTTTGGCGATTGAGTACGCGCGTTCGCACGCATGAACCGCCCCCCAACAGACCCAATGGCTCGGGATCGAGTTGATCCAATGATGCTGCAGTCCGGTGCGCTCACCGGGCTTGCGGGCATCCGGCATGGCTTTTTCACCCGCGCGGGCGGTGTCTCTCAGGGCGTGTACGCGAGCCTCAACGCCGGGATCGGCTCAAACGACTCGCGCGAGCACGTCACGGAAAACCGTGCTCGCATGGCGGCAAACCTGGGCTGCCGGAAGCAAGACCTGCTCAGCGCCTACCAGATCCATTCCGCGACGGTCATGGTCGTGGAAAAGCCCTGGACGGCGGACGCTCGTCCACGAGCCGATGGGCTGGTGACGCGTGTTGCCGGGCTCGCGATCGCGGTTTCGACCGCCGATTGCGGGCCGGTCCTGCTGGCGGACCCCCAGGCCCGGGTGATCGGCGCAGCGCACGCCGGCTGGCGGGGCGCACTCACCGGCGTGGTCGAGGCAACGATCACCGCCATGGAGGCGCTTGGTGCAACCCGCTCGCATATCCGGGCGGCGCTCGGACCGATGATCCGTCAACCCAACTACGAGGTTGGCCCCGATCTCATGAGCCTTTTCCTGGAGGCGGACCCGGACAATGCGCGCTTCTTCGGGCCGTCGGAGCGGGCAAACCATGCGCTGTTCGACCTCGCCGGCTACATAACGGCGAAGCTCGCAAGCGCGGGCATCGGCGGGTGGGAGGACCTTGGCGTCTGCACCTATGCCGATGCGTCCACATTTTTCAGCTTTCGGCGCACCACCCATCGCGGCGAGCCCGATTACGGCCGGCATCTCAACGCGATCGTCTTACAGTAGGGCGGTGCCATGTTGCCCCCCGGACACACCGGCGCGGCATTGTGCTTAACAAATCGCTAACGAACTGGACGGCCCCCGCGTTTGTCCTTTACGCACCCTATCAGGCTGTGGGGAAGCGAACCTGCTTGGGGGCGTGCCGATGTTCAACCCTCGATTTGCATCCGGCCTCGTGACGACGATCCTGCTCGGGATCGCGGTTGCCGGTTGCGATACGATCGGGCAGCCGCTCGCTCCATTTGCGGGAGCACCCGCCGGAACCGTGGCGTTCGAACGCATCGACGGCTTGCCGGAAGGGCAGTTTCGCAAGCTCGTCCAGAACCTCTCGGCGGAAGCGGACACCCGCCATATCGCGGTGGTCTCGCGCGAGGGTTCGGCCCAGTACCGCGTGAAAGGCTACGCGGCTGCACAGATTCGCGGCAAGCAGACCGTGATCGTCTGGGTCTGGGACGTCTATGACGGTAGCAAACAGCGCGTGACGCGTCTGGGTGGTGAGGAAGCAGCCAGCAGCCGCCAGCGCGGCTGGGGCGCCGCCGACGACCAGGTGCTCCACCGGATTGCCCACGAGGGGATCGACCAACTCGCCACATTCCTTGTGGCGCCGCCTGATCGGGTGCCAGCGCCCGCGCCAGCCCCGTCTCACAGCATCGACGTTGCGTCCGCCCCACCGGCCGACACCGTCTCGCTCGCATTGGCGCGCTAACTCCGACCGAAAAGCTTCGGACAACGGACTGGCGCGTATTGCCAGGGTCGCAGCCCCCGGATATCACCGCCGCGGCTGCAGGATTCCCGATCGCGCAAAATCCTGCTTAGGGAGACGGAGATGTCTGGCAGCAACGGAGCCATCAAGCTCGTCGCCGGCAACTCCACTCCACGGCTGGCGGACGCAATCGCCGCCTATTTGCGCGTGCCGCTTGCCAAAGCTGTGGTACGACGCTTCGCCGACATGGAGATTTTCGTCGAGATCCTCGAGAACGTGCGCGGCACCGACGTATTCGCGATCCAGTCGACGTCGTATCCAGCCAATGATCACCTGATGGAACTGCTGATCATCATCGATGCACTCCGGCGCGCTTCGGCGCGGCGCATCACGGCGGTGCTTCCCTACTTCGGATACGCGCGGCAGGACCGCAAGTCCGGCTCGCGCACGCCGATCTCCGCCAAGCTGGTCGCCAATCTGATCACCAATGCCGGGGCCGATCGCGTTCTCACGCTCGACCTTCATGCCGGCCAGATCCAGGGTTTTTTCGACATTCCGACCGACAACTTGTTTGCGTCGCCCGTGATGGTGCGGGACGTGCGCGAACGCTTTGATCTGAGCAAGGTCATGGTGGTATCGCCGGACGTCGGCGGCGTGGTGCGAGCGCGTCAGCTCGCCGCCCGCATCAATGCTCCGCTGGCGATCATCGACAAACGCCGCGAGCGGGCTGGCGAATCCGAAGTCGTCAACGTGATCGGTGATCCTGCAGGCAAAACTTGCATTCTTGTCGACGACATCGTCGATTCCGGCGGAACACTCGTCAACGCCGCCGATGCGCTACTGGAAAAAGGCGCGACCGACGTCTCCGCCTACATTTCACATGGCGTGTTGTCAGGCGGTGCGGTAGCCCGCATCACCGCCTCCCACCTCAAGGAGCTGGTCATCACCGACTCGATCCAGCCGACCGAGGCGGTCCGGGTCGCGAGCAATATTCGCGTTCTCTCGATTGCATCCTTGATCGGCGAAGCGATTGCCCGCACCGCCGAGGAGAAGTCGGTCTCCAGCCTGTTCGATTAAGCCTCCGCAAACTGAGTCAACATGTCGCAGTCCGCGGTTGTGGACGGCGCAGCCATGCGCGATTGCGCGATTCAGTCGAATCTTCGATCAGTTCGCTACTCAACGATTTTGAGCAAACGCGACGGGACCGGTTTGAGAGCGTGCTTTGGGGGCAGATGCCCCCGATCAGGGCACGTTTGCGAACAGGCGGTCGCGCGCAGGATTCGCTTGGCTCCAGCGTGTGCGGAGCATGATCCCGAAAAGTGGGTACCGGTTTTCGGAAAAGATCATGCTCCAACTAAACAGACTAGACGGCAACCCAAACCCCAGCGGCAGGATGTTTGGCATGTCACTCATCGATCTCTCCGAGATTCGCACCTACAACCCGCTCGACATTGTCGAGCGCTTAGCTACGAGTCGCGATTGGGCGTTCGATCGTGGAAGCGACGATGAAGTTACGCTGGTGGTGAGCGGCGATTGGGCTGACTACCACCTCTCCTTCACCTGGATGGGTAACATCGAGGCGTTGCATCTCGCCTGCGCATTCGATCTCAAAGTTCCTTCCCTCCGTCGCAACGAAATCGTCGAACTGATCGCGAAAGTGAACGAACAGCTTTGGGTCGGTCACTTTGATTTCTGGGAGAAGGACGGTCTCGTCATGTTCCGGCATGCCTTGATGCTCGCCGGCGGCAGTTCGGCGTCCGACGATCAGTGTGAGGCACTGCTCGGAACCGCCGTGCAGGCGTGCGAACGCTACTTTCAGGCATTCCAGTTCGTGGTGTGGGTCGGCAAAAGCGCGCGCGAGGCCCTGGATGCGAGCTTGTTCGAGACCACCGGCCGAGCTTAATCTTCGCTGGTGAACCAGACGACATTACGTGATCTATCCGGGACATTGATCCTCGCCGGCGCCGGGAAGATGGGCTCCGCCATGCTCGATGGCTGGATCGCTCATGGCCTCGACCCGGCTGTCGTCGTCGTGTTGGAGCCCCAACCATCCTTGCAGGTCGCCCGCTACGGGTCGCTCGGGTTGCGGCTCAATCCCAAGCCGGACGCGCTGCGCGCCGATGCAATTGTCATCGCGGTCAAGCCGCAGGTCGCGCCCGAGGTTATGCCCGGCCTCACGTCGCTGATCGGTCCCGTAACCGTGGTGGTGTCGATCATGGCGGGCCGCTCACTCGCCTTCCTCCAATCAATGCTGCCGCCCGCGACCTCGATCGTGCGCGCGATGCCGAACACACCGGCCGCCATCGGGCGTGGCATGACGGTCGCGATCGCCAACGCGCACGTGACCTCGCAACAGAAAAGCGTCGCCGACCGCCTGCTGACGGCGACCGGCGCGGTCGAATGGGTTGCGGACGAAACCATGATGGACGCGGTCACCGCGCTGTCGGGGTCGGGGCCGGCCTACGTGTTCCTGCTCGCAGAGGCGCTCACGCACGCTGGCGTTGCGGTGGGGCTGCCCAAGGAGCTGGCTGAACGGCTCGCGCGCGCGACCATTGCCGGGTCGGGCGAACTGCTCAATCGCGCGTCCGATGACGCGGCAACTCTTCGTCGCAACGTCACATCGCCGGGTGGCACCACCGCGGCGGCGCTCGAGGTCCTGATGTCAAAGGACGGCCTCGAAGCGCTGATGGAGAAGGCGATTGCTGCGGCGACGCGACGCTCGCGCGAGCTCGACGTTTGAGCGCCGCGCTCTGGAACTCGCCCCTGGGAGGCATTACAGTTAAGTGATGGTGCAATGAACCCGGGAGTTCGTCATGGCCCGCAGACCCGCACGCGACAGCGTCACGAAGCCAATCGATCCCGCCCTGCCCGACCGCGACAAAATCATCGCCGCTCTGATGGCACTCCTGGGCGAGAAGCGATTCGAGGAAATTGGGTTCAACGAAATAGCGGGGCGCTCAGGGGTATCGCTTGCAACGATTCGCAGCGAGTTCGGATCAAAGATCGCAATCCTTGCCGCCCACGCCAAGAATCTTGACCGCAAGGTGCTCGCCGAACCCACGCCCGACATGGCCGATGAGGAGCCGCGCGAGCGCCTGTTCGACGTGCTGATGCGGCGCCTCGAAGCCATGGCCGGCGAGCGCGCGGCGATCCGATCGCTGCTGCGTTCGGCGATGGTCGACCCGCCGCTTGCACTGGCGCTCAACAGCATCGCGGTTCGCTCGCAGCAATGGATGCTGGCCGCCGCCGGCATCGACGCGGCCGGCCCTGGCGGCATGGTCCGCGCCCAAGGTCTCGCACTTTTGTTTGCGCGCGTGTTGCGCACGTTCGTCGACGATGAGGATGACAATGCCCGCACCATGGCGGCGCTCGACCGCGAACTCGATCGCGGCGGCCGGCTCTTGCGTATGTACGGCGGGTTGTGCCGGCTGACGCCGTTTGGACGCGCGCGGGCGCGCCGGCATGCACGCGAGGACGGCGACGACGAGATGGTCACCGCATGATCGCCCCGCGTTAAAACAACGTCCGCTGCCAGCCCTTGTCTGTTAAAACCCGGTTACAGGGGCGGTGCAAAGACGTGACATGACGCACGATCAGCACGAGCACGAGCACGAGCACGATCACCACGCCGGCCACGGACACGGGCACAGTCATGGGCCGGCGAGCTACGGGCGCGCCTTTGCAATCGGGGTCACGCTCAACCTGCTGATCGTTGCAGCCGAGCTGGTGTTCGGTTATCTCGCCAATTCGCTGTCGCTGATTTCAGATGCGGCCCACAATTTCACCGACGTTATTGGGCTGCTGTTGGCGTGGGGCGGCGCGTGGCTCGCCGCACGGCAGCCTACGGCGCGCTACACCTATGGCTTTCGCCGGGCCTCCATTCTGGCCGCGTTGAGCAACGCGGCCCTGTTACTGGTTGCAACCGGTGGCATCCTGATCGAAGCGGCGCACCGGTTCCAGAACCCGGAACCGATCGCGACCGGCACCGTCGTGGCGGTCGCCGCGCTCGGCATCGTGGTCAACGGCGCCACAGCGCTGATGTTCATGTCGGGTCGCAAGGATGATCTCAACATCAAGGGCGCCTTTCTGCATATGGCCGGCGACACCGGAATTTCACTCGGCGTGGTCGTGGGCGCGGCACTCGTTGCCGCGACCGGATGGCTGTGGCTCGACCCGGCGATTTCGGTCGTGATCGCACTCGCCATCCTGTGGAGCAGTTGGGGTCTCGCCCGGGATTCCATCAATCTTGCGCTTGATGCCATCCCGCGCGAGATCAACCATGAGGCCGTTCAAAGCTATTTGCGCGGTCTGCCGGGCGTAAGCGAAGTCCACGACCTGCACATC
>DATIPA010000124.1:0-6460 GCA_035472475.1 Xanthobacteraceae bacterium
GGAATTTGGCATCATCGACAAGGTGATGGAAAAACGTTCCGAGGACATCGGCGAACTGATTGCCGCCGCGAAATCCTCCTAAGGCCGCCTGCGCCTGACGCTTGGCGAGCCTGTAGCGTTACCATGTCCAGTGTGCGGCAGCGCGCGCCCGTTGCGGCGAACAACTCCGATGCGGTCATGGTCGCCGCACTGTTCGTAAATGGGTCTTCTTCCCATAGTCAGCTGACCGAGGTATCGACGGATTGACCGGTTACGTTGTGACGGCAATAGCATCCAAACCCAAGCAGCCCCAATGAATTAACAATGCGAGCAATTCTAGATTGGCCCTCAGTGACTCCAACAAACGGTTCGGGTGTGAAGTGATACAGGCGCATCAAAATCCTTATCGACCGTCATCAAATTCTATTCCGGCTCAACAAAACATTGCAGGTTAGCCACAGCGCCAGAAAGCCCATTAGCTTCTATGGGTGCGGATAGAGGGGTTAGCCACGCTAACTTGTTGAGTTGACTCGGTTCGATGACACCGGTCCGCAATCGGTGCAGGATCAGTGCTGACTTCTCGCCCAAAGTTGAGTCAGAATGTCGTGCCAACGGAAGGGGCGCTGATGACCGAGAGCATTGAGGTCAAATGTCGAGAATGTGGGAAACGAGGACGCGTGGGAATTGCGTTCCAGTATTTGACCGACCGCGCAGCGAAGTGCAACCGCGGACTGACCGACAACAGGGCCCTGCGCTGCCCGGCGCTCCTGCGGTTATTCTCTGAAGCAAGAAGCAAGCTGAGCCGCTAGGAGGGTGCTAGCGGCCCGCCGGGTGGCTTAGAAGTCTGACCAAAACCGCTCATGGCAAATTCGTACTGACCGAGACCGAAAGCGATTCAAATTGTAAGCATCCACCTATCAGAGACTGCCCGAGCGCAAGCCTAAAATCGGATGGTCGACCGGTGATCCTACACCGATAGCGCGCGGATTTTTGCATCGCAATACAAGCCAATTTAAATTGCACTTCCTCTCGATCTATCGCATTGCGTGGGTGGTTCACGGTCCGTTTGTCCGAAGGGCCTGAAGTTGCAATAAACTGTAGCCCAGAATGTAGCCTGAAAGAGGCTTTCCGAGAAAAGCCAAACGATATCAATGCTAAGTTTGGGACGCGGCTTCCCACCGGCCCGCGCGCTCCACGCTTACCTCGACGTGAACGGTTAACGCTCGCTTGCGGTCAGAACCGGCATCGCGGGGGCAGATGCCTGCCCGTCCGGATTTGCGCGCGGAGCGCTCGCAGCCGCGGTCAAGCGCGCACGGCTGCGCGTGGCCGCCGCGCCGAGCGCAGCGCCCCACCGCTTGACCACCGCAGCCATCCGAGAGGCAGCGGGCTGCGATTCTCGACGGGCACGCGCGGGGCGGCGCCGCCGCGCTTTCGGCGCTTTGGGTTGCAACACGATCTTGACGATCTGGTCGCTCTGGAGGTGGCCGCGCTGCTCCAGGGCATCGGCAAGCCGCACCACGATCGCCCAGCGGTCTTTAACGATCCGATCCGCTTCCTCACGCGCCAGACGCACGAGTTGCTGCGCCTCCCGGTGCGACGGAGCGACGCTCGCGGCCAATGTGCTCGCGCGCTCAAGGTGAGCGCTGTCGTCCGCGCTCAAGCCGGTTCTCGACCGGGTCGCGCGCCCGGCCGACCAGACGATCAGTTTGCTGAACAGCGGCAAATCGTTGAAGCCGTCGATCTCGCATGCTCCACCACGGCCGAAGCGCCCGGCGCTCAGGCGCCGCACGTGGGCGCCCAAGACCACCGCACTTACGGCTTGCGCGCTGATGTAGATGCGGATCGCGCGCAAGTCGCGCTTGCGGTTGATCAGGCCCGAAACAAAGCCCCTCATGCCATCGCCCCCAGCACGGTCCCCAATAAGCTGACAAGCGAGCCCCTCGCTCCAGCAGGTCGCACAATGCTTTTTCCGCAGAATTGCGGCAAAATAAGTGAGGTCAGGGCGCATCCGCGGCATCCGGCCAAGCCATTGGTCCAGCACCCGATCCCGCCCGTATCCCTATGGGACGGCGCGGCCGAAGGCGACGGACGGCGACGTGGTCGTCGTCGAGCAGCGGCGCGACAATATCTGCCAACGCACGATCTGGCGGCAAAAACACGTCGACGGTCATTGGCAGCTCAATCCGCTCAGCGCTCACCCAGGACGCACGATCACATTCAGCAACAATTTGTCGCACCACATCGGCCGCGACGACATCAAGGTGAAGATTGCTGGGCTCGTGATCTGGACCGGCGGACCGTTCAGTAGGGCGCACGACTCCACGCTGGCAAACTGACATCTATTTTGCTTTTGGCTTTGTCAAGCTGCCAGCGGAATCCGCCGTGCGATATGTTGCTTTGCTGCCATTCCCTTTGGTGAAATCGGGCAGAGTCTGACCTAAGGCGTTCGGATGAGCCCTTCGAAGCATTTGCGGACCCGCGCCTGCGTTTCAATGAGATCGGCTTCCAGGGTTGCAAAATCCGGCACATCGCCCGCCCGGGCCAGGAGGCGAAGCAACCCCGCGCCGGCCGTCTTCGGATTGAACGGCCCGGTGACGCACAGACGAAGCACCTGCGTAAGGTCGTGATAAAGCCGCGCCGCCGGCCGCAGCACTTCAGCGTCGGCTGGCGCGAGCATGCCGGCGCGCGCGGCCTTCTCGAGGACACGCACCGTCGAGCTGTCCAGAAGTTCTGGAACGGCAGCCGCGTGCACCAGCTGCAGGTACTGGGCGATAAATTCAATGTCGATCAGCCCGCCGGCGGCGTCCTTGAGATTCCAATGATCCTGCTCGCCGCGCTCGGCTGCAATCGCACGCCGCATGTCCGCGACGTCGGAGGCGACATGCGCAGGATCGCGCGGTCGCCGCAGCACGCCGCCAATCAATGCTTCGATGCGCGTTTTAAATGCCGGCGAACCAGCTATGACGCGCGCCCGCGTCAGCGCCATATGCTCCCAGGTCCATGCTTCGCTGTTTTGATAGTTGCGAAACGATGCAAACGACGTCGCCAGCGGGCCCGACCGGCCGGATGGCCGCAGCCGCATGTCGACGGCGTAGAGCCGGCCGTAGTTGGTGGGCGAGGTCAGCGCGTTGATCAGCCGCTGGGTGAGGCGCGCAAAATACTGACTGCCGGTCAGCGGTCGTTGCCCGTCCGAAACCGGATGCTCGTCGTCGAAGTCATAGACGAGGATCAGATCGAGGTCCGAGCCGGCGGTCATCTCGCGCCCGCCAAGCTTGCCCATGGCGAGGATCGCAATCTCCTGCCCGGCGATACGGCCATGGTCGGCCGCGAACCGCTCCTGCACGATGCGCACCATGGCGCGGATCAGCACTTCCGCGAGCTGCGCAAACGTCTCCCCGGCCTGTTCTGCCGTCACCGTTCCGGAAATGACCCGCACGCCGATCAGAAACATGTGCTCCAAGCCGAACAATCGCGCGCGGTCGAGAAAATCCTCGAACGATATCGCCTGGTCGAGGAAGCTAGTGAGCCTCGTCTCTAGCGCGGGCGCGTCCGGCAGCGCGCCGAAGAACGCGGGGTCGAGCACGGCATCGATCACATCCGGCTGTAGCGCCAGGATGTCGGCCAGCCGCGGGGCGGTCGCTAGAATCGTCGCCAGCAGCGCAACCATGTCCCGGTTCTGCAGCAGCATCGAGTAGAAGCGCGCGCCGCCATGCAGCGCCCCGAGGAAGCGGTCGAACGTCACCAAAGCACCGTCCGGGTGCTCCGCCTGTGCGAGCTGGTCGAGCAGAACCGGCAGCAGCTCGGCGAAATGCTGGCGCGCAAGCTCGCCTCGCAGCGAGCGATATTCGCCGTCGAGCCAGCGCGCGATCGTTGCCGCCGCTTCCGCCGGATGCTTGAAGCCGAGCTTTGCGAGCGCATCGACGCTCGCGCGCGTATTGCGCGGATCGAACACGAGCGCGCCACCCGAAGCGGATGGCGACGGCGGCGCTTCAAACAGGTTGGCGTAGTGACGCTGCACGTTGCGCAAATGCGTCAACAGAACGCCTGCAAAATCATCGCGGCCGGCAAATCCCATGAACCGCGCGAAGTCCTCCAGCGCGCCGCGCTCGGTCGGCAGCGTGTGGGTTTGCTCGTCCGCCACCATCTGCAGGCGGTGCTCGACCGTGCGCAGAAATCGATAGGCGGCGTCGAGCTCGGCACGCGCGTCGGGCTTGATCCAGCCATAGTGCGCGAGCGCCGCCAGGGTCGGCAGGGTTGCGCGCGAACGGAGTTCGGGATTGCGGCCGCCGGCGATCAATTGCTGCGTCTGCACGAAGAACTCGATTTCGCGGATGCCGCCGCGGCCGAGCTTCACGTTATGACCTTCGACCGCGATCTCGCCGTGGCCTCGGTAGACATGGATCTGCTGCTTCATGGCATGAACGTCGGCGAGCGCGGCGTAATCGAGATATTTGCGCCAGACGAACGGCTGCAGATCGGACAACAATGCGACGCCCGCCGCATGATCGCCGGCTACGACGCGCGCCTTGATCATGGCCGCGCGTTCCCAGTTCTGACCCCGGCGCTCGTAGTAGTCGAGCGCAAACGGCACCGACACAGCGATTTGGGTCGACGACGGATCCGGCCGCAGGCGAACGTCCACCCGAAACACATAGCCGTCGACGGTTCGTTCCTGCAGCAGCTTGATGAGCTTGCGGGTCACGCGCACGAACAGCATGCCCGGCTCGGTCCCAGTCACCCGGGCGATGTCGGGATCAAACATCATGATGAGGTCGATGTCGCTCGAGTAGTTGAGCTCGTGCGCGCCCATCTTGCCGAGCGCCAGCATGAAGTAGCCGGAGCCGAGCTCGGGCCGCGCGGGATCGGGAACGACGAGCCCGTCCTCACGCACCGCTTCCGCCAAGACATGGCGCACCGCCGCCCCAACCGCGGCGTCGCCGACCTGCGTGAGCGCCTGCGTGATCTCCGGCAGATCCCACACGCCGCCGATGTCGGCGGCCGCAATCAGGAGCGATGCTTCCGCCTTGGCTTGGCGCCAGATTCGCATTGCGGCCGCCTGCTCCTCGGCGGCGGCCGCCGTCATATCGGCCAACAGGGCTGCAAGCCGCGCTTGCGGATCACAGTTCAGCAACGCGAGCCAACGGGCGGGCGACGACGCGATGAGATCAAACAAATAGGGTGAGCCGTCGGCGATGACGTCGGTCAGCGCACGGGCACGCGGGTAGTCCGCAAACAGCCCGGCCAGCGCCTTTCGCTCGGGCGCATCGCCGAGCCCGTGCAGAAACGCCTCGACGCGCGCCCGCCCGGGCGCGGCCGCGTGTGCCAACGTGATGCGCTCCGCCAGCTTTGGCGGAGAACCGGCCAAATGTCGCGGCCGTGCAAAGGCTTCTGTCACGCCCCAACGTCAGGCCGCGACCCGCGGCAAGTCAAGGATCGCCTTCAGCCCCGGGGCATTGTCCTCAAGCTTGAGCTCACCCCCGTGCAGCCGGGCGACCGCCGCGGCGAGGCTCAGCCCGAGCCCTGAGCCGGGTTTGGTCCGGCTCTGCTCGAGGCGCACGAAGCGCTCCACCACGTGGGCGCGATCCGACGCCGGAATACCGGGGCCGCCGTCGCGAACCGCGAGCCTGATGCGATCGCCCTCTGCGCCGGCCGTCACCAGGATCTCGGAGACCGCGCCGTTGGCGCCGTTCGGTCCGGGCTCAGCCGCGTATTTGATCGCATTGTCGACGAGGTTCGCGAGCGCCTGGCTGACCAACTCACGGTTACCCTTAACGGGCGCCGACGTCGTCTCCACGCGCAGCGCGAGGCCCTTGTCATCGGCCAGCGGTTCATAAAGTTCGCTTACGTCATGGGCAACTTCGGCGGCGTCGAACTCGGACATCCCTTCCCGCGCTTCGCCCGATTCGGCGCGCGCGATCATGAGTAGCGCGTTGAAGGTGCGAATGAGCCCGTCGGATTCCTCGATCGTGGCTTCCAGCGCCGAGCGATAGCCGGCTTCGTCCTTGGTGGTCCGTAACGCCTCCTCGGCGTGGTTGCGCAGACGCGTCAGCGGCGTACGCAGGTCATGCGCGACGTTGTCGGAAACCTCCTTGAGCCCGCGCATCAACGCTTCGATGCGCTCCAACATGGCGTTGAGGTTGGATGCCAGCCGGTCGAGCTCATCACCTGACCCGGCGATCGGAAGGCGGCCGGAGAGATCTCCCGCCATGATGGTCTGCGCCGTGTGCGTCATCGCATCGACCCGGTTGAGCACGCGCCGGCTGACAAATACGCCGCCGGCAATTCCCAGGATCATCACGATCGCCAGTGACCAGCGTCCGGCATTGGCGATGATGTCGAACAGCCGTTCGCGCTCTTCCAGATCGCGGCCGACCAAAAGGTGGAAGCCGCCCGGCAGCTGCAGCACCCGCACCAGGGCGCGATGTTCGGCGGTTTCGGGCTCCTCGAGGCGGCGGTAGACGGTTTCCATCCAACCCGGCTT
>DATIPA010000125.1:0-3682 GCA_035472475.1 Xanthobacteraceae bacterium
AGGTGCGCTCGGTGGAACTCGGCATGGTCTACAACATGCCGATCTTCGTCCGTTCCAGTTTCGACAAGCCCGAGGACATCGACCCGCACGCCAACCAGCCGCCGGGCACGCTGATCTGCAGCGAGGAGGAAATCATGGAAAACCACGTTGTCACGGGTATCGCCTTCTCCAAGGACGAAGCCCAGATTTCGGTGCGCCAGATCGAGGACAAGCCGGGCGTCGCCGCTGCGATCTTCGGGCCGCTCGCGGAAGCCAATATCAACGTCGACATGATCGTGCAGAACGTCTCCGAGGACGGCAAGACCACCGACCTCACCTTCACGGTGCCGGCTTCCGACTATAACCGCGCCCGCGACACCATTACGTCGTCCAAGAGCAAGATCGGCTATGCGCGGCTCGACAGCGCCACCGATGTGGCGAAGGTTTCGGTGATCGGCAGCGGCATGCGCAGCCATGCCGGCGTCGCCGCGCAGGCGTTCGCGGCGCTGGCGGCGCGCAATATCAACATCCGCGCCATCACCACCTCCGAGATCAAGTTTTCGGTGCTGATCGACGCCGCCTATACCGAACTGGCGGTGCGCACGCTGCACACGCTCTACGGGCTCGATCAGGTGTGATTTTGGCGAGGTTGAGCCGCCTTTTTGCGGATTTCCAATCCATTTTCGGCGATCAAAGTAGCAGATTTTTCCCTTACGCGTCGGCGCATGATCTGATCGCCGAACCGCTCCACTTTGGCGGCTCATGCGCTTCGCGGGCGCAGCATTGGCTGACAGAGACGTTATTGCGTCTGGCAGGCGTTTTGCTTGGCAAAGCAAGCCTCGATTGGCTATACGGCCTGATAGGTGAGCTGCCGCAAACTGTGCCACAGTTTTTGGCGATCCCGATTCGGCCGGGAGCAAGCTTGTGGCGGCGCCGAATGAATAAAATTGTTGTTTTTCTTGCGTTTCATGCCCGCTACCGGCCACCCGGGAGGCTGGCTTTTCGGGGGAGGATACCAGCACATGCGGAGCGCGTCGGGAGGCCCCCGCGTCTTGTTAAGACGGCTCCGCGAAACCATGGCGGAGCAGGTCTCTGCCCAGGAACGGCTGGACAAGATCGTGGTGCTGATCGCGGCCAATATGGTCGCCGAGGTCTGCTCGACCTATGTGCTGCGCGTCGATAACACCCTCGAACTCTACGCCACCGAAGGTCTGAACCGCGACGCCGTACACAGAACGGTAATGAGCGCGCATGAAGGCCTGGTCGGCCTCGTCGCCAGCGAGGCCACACCGCTCAATCTGAGCGATGCGCAAAGCCATCCGGCGTTCTCGTTCCGCCCGGAGACCGGCGAAGAAATCTACCACTCCTTCCTGGGCGTGCCGATCCTGCGCGCCGGCAATACGCTCGGCGTGCTGGTGGTGCAGAACCGCGCCAAGCGCACTTACGTCGAGGAAGAGGTCGAGGCGCTGCAGACCACCGCGATGGTGTTGGCGGAGATGATCGCCTCCGGCGAACTGGCCGCACTGGCGCAGCCCGGCGCCGAGCCTGCGGCGCGGCACTCCCTGCACAAAACCGGCGCGATCCTGTCCGACGGCATCGCGCTCGGCCACGTGGTGCTGCACGAGCCGCGCGTGGTCATCACCAATTACATCGCCGAAGACCTGCCGAAGGAAATCAAGCGGCTGGATGCAGCCCTCACCAAACTGCGCGCCGATCTCGACCGCATGCTGGAGCGCGGCGACGTCGCCGAGGGCGGCGAACACCGCGATGTGCTGGAAGCCTACCGCATGTTCGCCAACGATCACGGCTGGTCGCACAAGCTGCATGAGGCGGTCGCCACCGGCCTTACCGCGGAAGCCGCCGTCGAACGCGTGCAGTCCGATACCCGCGCGCGCATGCTGCGCTCGACCGACCCGTATTTGCGCGACCGCCTGCACGACCTCGAGGACCTCGGCCACCGGTTGATGCGGCAACTGGTCGGCCAGGATCATGCGCCGTCGCGCGAGCAATTGCCCGAAAACGCCATCCTGATCGCGCGCGCGATGGGCCCCGCGGCGTTGCTCGACTATGACCGCAAGCGGCTGCGCGGCCTGGTGCTGGAGGAAGGCACCGCCAACTCCCACGTCTCGATCGTGGCGCGCGCGCTCGGCATCCCCGCGGTCGGCGAAATACCCAACGCGCCCGGCATCGCCGACCCCGGCGACGCCATCATCGTCGACGGCACCTCGGGCTCGATCTACGTTCGCCCCTCGGCCGAAATCGAATCGGCCTATGCCGAGCGGGTGCGGTTTCGCGCGCGGCGCCAGGCGCAATATGCCGCGTTGCGCGACAAGCCCTGCGTGACCAAGGACGGCCAGGCGGTCGAGCTGATGATCAATGCGGGGCTGGTGATCGACCTGCCGCATATCGACGACACCGGCAGCGCCGGCATCGGCCTGTTCCGCACCGAACTGCAATTCATGGTCGGCCAGAGCCTGCCGCGCACCAGCGACCAGCTCGCGCTGTATCGCACCGTGCTGGATGCGGCGGGCAGCAAGCCGGTCACGTTCCGCACGCTCGACATTGGCGGCGACAAGGCGCTGCCTTATATGGAGACCGTGATCGAGGAAAACCCCGCGCTCGGCTGGCGCGCGATCCGGCTCGGGCTGGATCGGCCGGGGCTGTTGCGCGGCCAGGTTCGCGCGCTGCTGCGCGCCGGCGGCGGCCGCGCGCTGAAGATCATGTTTCCGATGATTTCAGAAGTCGCCGAGTTCGATCAGGCCAAGGGCATCGTCGAGCGCGAACTGACTTATCTGCGCCAACACGGTCACGCGCTGCCGGAACGCATCGACGTCGGCACCATGGTGGAGGTGCCGGCGCTGCTCTATCAGATGGACGAACTTTTGAAGAGGGTCGATTTCGTCTCGGTCGGATCGAACGATCTGTTCCAGTTCCTGTTCGCGGTCGATCGCGGCAACGCCAAGGTTTCCGAACGGTTCGACACCATGTCGGCGCCGATCCTGCGCGCGCTGCGCGACATCGTGCGCAAGGCCAATGCGGCGAAGAAAGCCGCCTCGCTGTGCGGCGAGATGGCGTCAAAGCCGCTCGGCGCGCTGGCGCTGATCGCACTGGGTTACCGCTCGCTGTCGCTGTCCGCGACCGCACATGGTCCGGTCAAGGCGCTGATCCTCGATCTCGATGCCAAAAAGGCCGAAGCGATGATCATGCCGCTGCTGGACGCGCCGTCCGGCAGCGTGTCGATCCGCGCGAAGCTGACGGAATTCGCGGAAGCCGAGGGGCTGTCGTTGTAGCGAGGCTTGGTCCCGACAACGCCGCCTCCCCCTTCCGCAATTGAGAACGCCCCAATGTTACCCGAAGCCAAACTCGATATCCTCCTCGCCCATCACGCCTCGCTCGAGGCCGAACTGCTTGGCCAGGTGAACTCCGAGAAATACATCGCGATCACGCGCGAGCTCGCCGAGCTCAATCCGCTGATCGATGCCGTGAAAGCCTATCGCGCCGTCCGGGCCGAGATCGCCGATACCGAGAGCCTGATCGCCGATTCCGCCGTTGATCCCGAAATGCGCAGCATGGCGGAGACCGAGCTTGAGACGCTTGCCGCGCGCCGCACCGAACTCGAGCAGCAGATCCGCGTCGCGCTGCTGCCCAAGGACGCCATGGACGACCGCAACGTGGTGCTGGAAATCCGTGCCGGAACCGGCGG